>NZ_DAIUBO010000063.1:0-18738 GCF_036846665.1 Amaricoccus sp.
AACTCTCGACCTCTCCCTTACCAAGGGAGTGCTCTACCCCTGAGCTACGGCAGCAGTTCCGTCCTTCGTTTCGCGGCGGCGAGCCCGGGCCTTCTAGCGGATCTGGCCCTTGGCGCAAGCACAATCTGGACCCAGCCCGCCGCCTGCGCTACAGAGGCGCCATGCAGAGGAACCCGCCCCCCGCCGCCAAGGAGAAGCCGGCGCCCGCCGCGCGCAAGGCCGAGCGGCTGGCGGAAGCGCTGCGGGCCAATCTCGCGCGGCGCAAGGCGCAGAAACGGGCGCGCAGCGGCGCGGCCGGAGCCCGCGACCAGCAGGACTGACGCATCCATGGACAGCATTCTCGTGCGCGGCGGCCGTCGGCTGGAGGGGCGCATCCCGATCTCGGGCGCCAAGAACGCCTGCCTCACGCTGATGCCGGCAGCCCTCCTCACCGACGAGCCGCTGACGCTGACCAACGCGCCGCGCCTCTCCGACATCCGCACCATGAGCGCATTGCTCGAATCGCTCGGCTGCGAGGTCGCGAGCCTGCAGGACGGGCGCGTCCTGGTCGTCGGCACCCAGTCCATCGCCAACCACCGCGCGGATTACGACCTGGTGCGCAAGATGCGCGCCTCGATCCTGGTGCTCGGGCCGATGCTGGCGCGGGACGGTCACGCGGTGGTCTCGCTGCCCGGCGGCTGCGCCATCGGCGCGCGCCCGGTCGACCTGCATCTCAAGGGGCTCGAGGCGCTCGGCGCGACGCTCGAGCTGCGCGACGGCTATGTGCACGCCAGCGCGCCGGAGGGCCTGAAGGGCGCGACCATCGACATGCCGATGGTCTCGGTCGGGGCGACCGAGAACATCCTGATGGCGGCGACGCTCGCCCGCGGCACCACGCTCTTGAAGAACGCCGCCCGCGAGCCGGAGATCGTCGACCTGGTGCATTGCCTGCGCCGGATGGGCGCCCAGATCGCCGGCGAGGGCTCGGCCACGATCGAGGTCCAGGGCGTCGACCGGCTGCGCGGCGCGACCCATCCCGTGGTCGCCGACCGGATCGAGCTCGGCACCTACATGCTGGCCCCCGCCATCACCGGCGGCGATGTGGAACTGCTCGGCGGCCGGCGCGATCTGGTCGCGGCCTTCGCCGACAAGCTCGAGGCCGCCGGCGCCGAGTTGCGCGAGACCGAGGCCGGCCTGCGGGTCAGCCGGGCGAACGGCCGCATCCGGCCGGTGGACGTGGTCACCGCGCCGCATCCGGGCTTTCCCACCGATCTCCAGGCGCAGATGATGGCGCTGCTCGCCACCGCCGACGGCACCAGCCATCTCGAGGAGCGCATCTTCGAGAACCGCTTCATGCATGCCCCGGAACTCGTGCGCATGGGGGCGCAGATCGAGGTGCACGGCGGCACCGCCACGGTCACCGGGGTGGAACGGCTCAAGGGCGCGCCGGTCATGGCTACCGACCTGCGCGCCTCGGTCAGCCTGATCCTCGCCGGGCTCGCCGCCGAGGGCGAGACCCGCGTGGCGCGCGTCTACCATCTCGATCGCGGCTACGAGCGCGTCGAGGAGAAGCTCTCGGCCTGCGGCGCCGAGATCGAACGCATCCGCGAGGCGGCATGACCGAGGACGCGCGCTTCGAGGACGGCGCCGAACGGCCGCTGCGCCTGCGCGCCGAGACGGCGGAGGATCTCGCGGTGATCTCGGCGCTGGTGCAGGACGCCGTGGGCCAGACCTCGGAGATCGCCTGGATGCCGCGGCACCGGCGGTTCACCCTGCTGCTCAACCGCTTCCGCTGGGAGGACAGCGCCCGCGCCCGCCGCCAGAACCGCCCCTTCGAGCGGGTGCGCTGCCTGCTCACCATCGAGAGCGCCACCCGCGTGCGGGCCATGGGCGTCGATCCGCAGGACCGCGACCTGGTCATCTCGCTGCTGTCGCTCGGCTTCGAGCCCGGACCCGAGGGAAACGGCGTGCTGCGTGCGGTGCTGGCGGGCGACGGCGAGATCGCGCTTGACGTCGAATGCCTCGAGGTGACCCTGACCGACGTGACCCGCCCGCATCTCGCCATGGCCGGCGCGGCGCCCCGGCATTCGCCCGACTGATCCCGGCCGCCGCGATGCCGCATTTCCTCGACAGTCGCAGCCCGGATTTCGAAGCCCGATTCGCCGCGCTGCTCGCACAGAAACGCGAGGCCGAGGCCGCGGTCGACGCCGATGCCGCGGCGATCCTGGCCGATGTGGAGGCCCGCGGCGACGCCGCATTGATCGCGCTGACCGAGCGCTGGGATCGCCTGTCGCTGACGCCCGGGACCCTCGCCTTCTCGGCCGAGGAGATCGATGCGGCCATCGCCGGGGTCGATCCGCAGGATCGCGCGGCGCTCGAACTCGCCGCCGGCCGCATCCGCGCCTACCACGAGCGCCAGCTGCCGGCCGACGCGCAATGGTCGGACGCCTCCGGGGCGCAGCTCGGCTGGCGCTGGTCACCGGTCGCGGCGGCGGGGCTCTACGTGCCCGGGGGGCGCGCCTCCTATCCCTCCTCGGTGCTGATGAACGCGATCCCGGCGCGGGTCGCCGGTGTCGGCCGCCTGGTGATCTGCGCGCCGACCCCGGACGGCGCGATCAACCCGCTGGTGCTGCTCGCCGCCCGGCTCGCCGGGGTCGAGACGATCTACCGCATCGGCGGCGCCCAGGCGATCGGCGCGCTGGCCTTTGGCACCGAGACCATCCGCCCCGTGGACAAGATCACCGGCCCGGGCAATGCCTGGGTCGCGGCGGCCAAGCGCCGCGTCTTCGGGCGGGTCGGCATCGACATGATCGCGGGCCCCTCCGAGGTCCTGGTGATGGCCGACGCGCGCAACGATCCCGACTGGGTGGCGCTCGACCTGATGGCCCAGGCCGAGCACGACCCGGCGGCGCAATCCATCCTCGTCACCGACGACGCCGCCTTCGGCCGCGCCGTGGCGACCGCGGTGGACGCCCTGCTGGCGACGCTGGAACGCCGGGAGATCGCGGGCGCGAGCTGGCGCGACTTCGGCGCGGTGATCGTGGTGGAGAACTGGGAGACGGCGGTGGCGATCTCCGATCGCATCGCGCCCGAGCATCTCGAGATCTTCACCGCCGAGGCGGAGGATCTCGCGGCCCGCGTAAGCCACGCCGGCGCCATCTTCATCGGCCCGCTCACCGCCGAGGCGATCGGCGATTACGTCGGCGGCCCGAACCATGTCCTGCCGACGTCGCGGTCTGCACGGTTCTCGTCCGGCCTCTCGGTGCTCGATTTCATGAAGCGCACCACCCTGGCCCGCATGACCCCCGCGGCACTGGCGCAGGTCGGCCCCGCCGCGGTGCGGCTGGCGCGGGCCGAGGGGCTGGAGGCGCATGCGCTCTCCGTCGAGGCCCGGCTCGAGCGGCTCAACGAGGCCGGGCGGGATGCCTGACGCGGACCGGCTGAGCGCGGTGACGCTCGACGAGGCGGGGCTCCCGCCGCCGACCCCGGAGATCGAGCAGGAACGCCAGGTCGCGATCTTCGACCTGCTGGAAGGCAACCGCTTCCGCCTTGCCGATGCGACGGCGCCCGGCCCCTACCGGCTGACGCTCGCGGTGAACGACGGCCGCCTCGGAATGCGGCTCGCAACGGAGAACGGGAAGCCCGCCGGCGGCCTGGAGCTTTCCCTGGCGCCGTTCAACCAGATCGTGAAGGATTACTTCCAGATCTGCGAAAGCTATTTCGACGCCGTGCGCCGCCTGCCGCCCGCCGCCATCGAGGCGGTGGATACCGGCCGGCGCAGCATCCACGACCAGGGCAGCCGGCTCCTGCTAGAACGGCTCGAGGGCAGGGTCGAAACCGACCTCGCCACCGCCCGCCGCCTCTTCACCCTGATCTGCGTGCTACATTACAGAAATTGAGCAGCATGATCGCTTTACGCTCATCACCGCGATTCCCCTTGAACTGACGCGGCATTGGCGTCATTTTCCGCGCGCGCAAAAAGCCCCTGCCGCTGCGCCTGCACAGGACCCGTATCGGAGACCAGATGGCCAAGGAAGAACTTCTCGAATTTCCCGGGGTCGTGACCGAGCTTCTGCCCAACGCGACCTTCCGGGTGGAGCTCGAGAACGGCCACGTCATCATCGCGCATACCGCCGGAAAGATGCGCAAGAACCGCATCCGCGTGCTCGCCGGCGACAAGGTTCAGGTCGAGATGACGCCCTATGACCTGACCAAGGGACGGATCAACTATCGCTTCAAGTGACTTGGCCGGGCATGCGCCGCGGCTGATCCTCGCCTCGGCCTCGCCGCGCCGGGCCGAGCTTCTGGCCCAGGCGGGCTACCTCCCCGACGCCCTCGCCCCCGCCCACATCGACGAGACGCCTCGCCCGGGCGAATTGCCCCGCGCCTGCGCCCTGCGCCTGGCGGTGGCCAAGGCATCCGCCGTCGAAGCGGCGGCCGCCGACGTGGTCCTGGCCGCCGACACGATCGTCGCCCTCGGCCGCCGCATGCTCGGCAAGCCGCGGGACGCGGCCGAGGCGGAGGGCTTCCTGCGGCTTCTCTCCGGGCGCCGGCACCGGGTCGTCACCGCCATCGCCCTGCGCGGCCCCGACCGCCTGCGCAGCCGGGTCGTGGAGACCGCGGTGCGCTTCAAGCGCCTGTCCGAGGCCGAGATCGCCGACCATGTCGCCGGCGGCGACTGGCAGGACAAGGCCGGCGGCTACGGGATCCAGGGCCGCGCCGGCGCGCTCATTCCCTGGATCAACGGCTCCTATTCCAATGTCGTCGGCCTGCCGCTCGCCGAGACGGCCGGCCTGCTCGCCGCCGCCGGCATCCGCCCCGCGTCCCGGCCGTGAAGGGCAGGCAGATCCTCATCGAGCCCCTGCCCGGCGGCGGAGACGCCGCGGCGCTGATGATTGACGGCCGGCTGCACGACCTCCTGATCGACCCGCCCGCCGGCAGCGCCCCGCAGCCGGAGGCGATCTTCCGCGCCGTCGCCGCCCGCCCGATGAAGGGGCTCGGCGGCGCGATGGTCGACCTCGGCGCCGGCCGTTCGGGGTTCCTGCGCAGCCGGCGCCTCCCGCCGCCGGGAAGGCCGGTGCTGGTGCAGGTCGGCGGCTGGGCCGAACCCGGCAAGGCCCCGCCGGTCGGCGAGAGGATCCGGCTCAAGGGCCGGTTCGCGATCCTGACGCCCGGCGCGCCCGGCCGCAATGTCGCGCGCTCGATCCGCGCGCCCGAGCTTCGCCGGAGCCTCGAGGCCCTCGCCGACGAGGCGATGGAGGGCGCTCCGGACGACCTCGGCCTGATCCTGCGCAGCGCCGCTGCAACGGCCCCCAACCCGGCGATCACCCGCGAGATCGCGGCGCTCCAGGCCGAGTGGCAGCGCATCGCGGACGCCGCGGCCGGAGCTGCGCCGGCATGCCTGCGCCCCGCGCCCGGTGCCGCCGAGACCGCCCGGCGCGACTGGACGACGCCCGATGCCGCCCTGCGGGAAGCCGCCGGCGCGCTGGCCGATGCCGGCGTCTGGGAAGCGGTCGCGGCGATGGCGGAGGCGCGCATCCCGGCGGGCGACGGCTATTTCACCATCGAGGCGACACGCGCGCTCGTCGCCGTCGACGTGAACACGGGCCCTGACCTCTCTCCGGCCGCCGCCCTCAAGGCCAATCTCGCGGCGATCCGCGACCTGCCCCGCCAGCTGCGGCTGCGCGGGCTCGGCGGCCAGATCGTCCTCGACCTCGCGCCGCTCCCGAAGGGCGAGCGGCGGCGCATCGAGGCCGCGGTGACGGCGGCGCTCAGCGACGAGGACATCGACACGACGGTCGTCGGCTGGACGCCGCTCGGCCATCTCGAACTCCTGCGCAAGCGCGCCCGCCGCCCGCTCGTGGGTCCGGAGGCCCTCCCGCGGCCGGGCGGCTGACGCGGCTTTGCTGTTGACGCCCCGGCGCGAATCCGGCCCCCTCGCAAAGGACGAGCCATCAGGGGGAGGCGCCGCACCATGTCGAATGCCGACCGGATCACCGCGAGCCTCGGCTCGGAGGCACCACCCGAGGACCTGCCCCCGGCGGCGCAGGCGCTCTGGTGGCTCGCGAAGGGCGGGCTCCGCAGGGGCCCGGAATGGACCCGCGCCCACGCCATCTGCCAGGAGGGCGAGGGCCGGCGCGACCAGGACCGGGTCCATGGACTGGCCCATTGGATCGAGGGCGACCTCGGCAATTCCGACTATTGGTACCGGCGCGCGGGCGACCGGCGCCAGGGTGCCGACCCCGGCGCGGAATGGTCGCGCCTCGCCGCCGAGATCGCCGGTTAGGCTGGCGATGCCGACCTCGCCGCAAGCACTGGAGAGCGCGAACCAGATGACCCGACGTTTCGCCATCTACCCCAGCCTCGCCGGGAGGAGCGTCGTGGTGACCGGCGGCGCCTCGGGCATCGGCGCCGAGATCGTGCGCGGCTTCGCCGAACAGGATGCCCGCGTCGGCTTCCTCGACATGGACGGGGAAGCATCCGCGGCGCTGGCGGCGGAGATCGGCGGCAATGCCGGCTACGAGCTCTGCGACCTGCGCGACATCGCGGCGCTGCGGCGGGCGCTCGCCGCCCTGCGCGAAAGGCACGGCCCGGCGGCGGTCCTGGTCAACAACGCGGCCCGCGACGACCGGCACGACTGGCGCGAGGTGACGCCGGAGTATTTCGACGACCGGATCGCCGTCAACCTGCGGCATTATTTCTTCGCGATGCAGGCGGTGGCGCCCGACATGATCGCGGCGGGCGGCGGCGCCATCGTCAACATGGGGTCGAATTCCTGGTGGGAGGCCGGCGGGGGCTTCCCGGTCTACGCCACCGCCAAGGCGGCGGTGCACGGGCTGACCCGGACCATGGCCCGCGACCTCGGGCCGCACCGGATCCGCGTCAACACGGTGGTTCCCGGCTGGATCATGACCGAACGGCAGAAGGCGCTCTGGGTCACCCCCGAGGCGCTGGAGCGGCAGCGCCGGCGGCAATGCCTTCCGGACCTGATCGAGCCGGTCCATGTGGCGCGCATGGTGGTCTTCCTCGCCTCCGACGACGCGGCCATGTGCACGGCCAACAACTACATGATCGAGGCCGGATCGATCTGACCGGCGGAGCCCCTCCCCGGCGCATCCCTTTCCGTCGTGCTCCCTGAACGGATCCGGTCCGGATCCGCGGTCGGGTCCCTGGCGGGTCGGGAACGGCGCCCGGGCCCTCCGATGGGCCTTGCCGCCCCGCAGCCCTGGCAGCTAGTCTCGCAGGATGAGCCCGTCCAGCCCCTTGCCCTCCGACGACGAAGAGCTGATCCGCGATCCCGAAGGCGGCATGGGGCGGCTCGTCGCGATCATGGCGCGGCTGCGCGACCCCGCGCGCGGCTGCCCCTGGGACATCGAGCAGGATTTCGATTCCATCGCCCCCTATACCATCGAGGAGGCCTATGAGGTCGCCGACGCCATCGCGCGCCGCGACCACGAGGATCTGCGCGACGAGCTGGGCGACCTGCTGTTCCAGGTGGTCTATCACGCCGCCTTGGCCGAGGAGGCCGGGCGCTTCGGCTTCGCCGAGGTGGTGCGCGGCATCTCCGACAAGATGCTGCGCCGCCACCCGCATGTCTTCGGCGACCAGAGCCGGGACAAGTCCGCCGCGCAGCAGACCCGCGACTGGGAGCGCATCAAGGCCGCCGAGCGCGCGGAACGCGCCACGGCGCCCAGCGCGCTCGACGGCGTGACCGCCGGCCTGCCGGCGCTGACCCGCGCGGTGAAGCTGCAGAACCGCGCCGCGCGCGTCGGGTTCGACTGGCCGGACGCGGGCGCGGTGCTCGACAAGATCGCCGAGGAATCCCGCGAGCTCGTCGAGGCGCGGGACGCCGGCGACCGCGACCGGCTCGCGGAGGAATACGGCGACCTGATGTTCGTGATGGCCAATCTCGCCCGCCACCTCGGCATCGATCCCGAAGGCGCGCTGCGCCAGGCCAATGCGAAATTCACCCGCCGCTTCCACGGCATCGAGGCCGCGCTCGCCGAACGCGGCACGCGCCCCGAGCATGTGACCCTCGCCGAGATGGACGCGCTCTGGGACGCGATGAAGCGCCGCGAGCGCGACCCGGCGCCGACCGGCTGAAACGAATTCCGCCCGATCGATTCTACCGGATTCGTATGGCACCCGGCGGCCGTTGTCAGCGATGTCGCTCCGCGCGGTCCGGCGGACCGTCCGGGGCCGGTGCATCCCGATCCCCGACGGCCGGCAAAGCAAAACCGCCCGTGCTGGTGCACGGGCGGGAGCTCTGGCTGTGCTGCGCGCCGTCCGGACGGCGCCCGGGCTCACTCCGTCAGGAAGGCGAAGCGGATCAGGAAGAGGCCGGCGACGAGCCAGGTCGCCGCATGCACTTCGCGCACCCGCCCGGTCAGGAGCTTGATGATGGCATAGCTGATGAAGCCGAAGGCGAGGCCGTTCGCGATCGAATAGGTGAGCGGCATCATCAGCGCGGTCAGGGCCGAAGGCACCGCCTCGGTGATGTCGTCCCATTCGATGTCGATCAGCTCGCGCATCATCAGACAGGCGACGTAGAGCAGCGCCGGCGCGGTGGCGAAGGCCGGCACCGTGCCCGCCAGCGGCGCGAAGAAGAGGGCCGCGAGAAAGAGGACCGCGACCACGATGGCGGTCAGCCCGGTGCGCCCGCCAGCCAGCACGCCCGAGGCGCTCTCGACATAGGCCGTGGTGCTCGAGGTGCCGAGGAAGGAGCCCGCGACGATCGCCGAGCTGTCGGACAGGAGCGCCTTGCCGAGCTGCGGATTGGTGTGGCCGGAATCCTCGGTCAGCAGCCCCGCGCGCTTGGCCACGCCGATCAGCGTGCCGGTGGCGTCGAAGACCTCGACCAGCACGAAGACCAGGACGACCTGGAGGATGCCGGTGCTGATCGCGCCGAGGATGTCGAGCTGCAGGAAGGTCGGGGCGATGCTGGGCGGCGTGGAGACGATGCCGCCGAACTCGCTCAGGCCGAGGAAGATCGAGACGACCGTGATGCCGAGGATGCCGATCAGGATCGCACCCTTGACCTTCAGCGTGTCGAGGGCGGCGATCACGAAGAGGCCGATCATGGCCAGCAGCGGCGCCGGATCGGTCATGTGGCCGAGCGCGACATAGGTCGCCTCGCTCGCCACGACGATGCCGGCGTTCTTGAGCGCGATGATGCCGAGGAACATCCCGATGCCCGCGGCGACCGCGCTGCGCATCGAATGCGGGATGCCAGCGACGAGCCAGCGCCGCACCCCGGTGACGGTGAGCAGAACGAAGATGCAGCCGGAGATGAAGACCGCCCCGAGCGCCGCCTGCCAGGTGAAGCCCATGGTCCCGACCACGGTGAAGGCGAAGAAGGCGTTCAGCCCCATGCCCGGCGCCATGGCGATCGGCCAGTTGGCGTAGAAGCCCATGATCGCCGAGCCGAGCGCGGCGGCGAGGCAGGTCGCCACGAAGACCGCGCTCTGATCCATGCCGGTCGTGGCGAGGATCTGCGGGTTGACGAAGATGATATAGGCCATCGTCAGGAAGGTGGTCAGACCCGCGATCGCTTCGGTGCGCAGGTTCGTCCCGTGTTCCTCGAGCTTGAAGAGACTTTCGAGCATTCGGTGTTCCTCACTGTTGGTTGGTCTTGTCTTCCGGCCCTCGCGCCCCGGCGCTCGGACCTAGTCGCCTTTCGGTGCCCGCGCCGCGCCGCCGGCCGGCAGTCCTTCGCCGACCGCGGCGAGGCGCCCGAGGATCTCGGCCGCCACGAAGGCGGCGATCACCGCCGGCCGCTTGTCGCCGCGACCCTCCGCCCCGATCGGGCAGACCAGCGCGCCGGCCGCGATGCCGCGGCCCTCGTCCCGGCACCAGCGTTCGAACGAGACGCGCTTGGTCTTCGAGCCGATCATGCCGACATAGGCCGCATCGCCCCGCGCCAGCGCCTCCGCGGTGATCAGGAAGTCGAGCGAATGCTCGTGCGTCGTCACCACGAAGGCGCTGCCCGGCGGCACATGCGCGACCTCGGCCTCGGGGAGCACCGTGTGGACGCGCTCCACCGCATCGGTCGCCCGCTCCAGCTCCTCGCCGCGCTGGTCGATGAGCCGCGTGCGCAGCGGCAGGAGCGAGAGCGTCTCCGCCAGCGCCCGGCCCACATGGCCGGCGCCGAAGATCAGCACCTGCGGCGCGGCGGCGAATTCCGCCTCGGCCGCGGCCAGCGCCGCCGAGCGTGCCGCCGCGTCCATGCGCGTGAGCGTGATCTCGACCCGGCCGCCGCAGCATTGCCCGATCTCCGGCCCGAGCGGGATGTCCATCGCCCGGCCGTCCCCGCCCTGCGCGAGCAGGCTGCGGGCCTCGTCGATGACCATGTATTCGAGCTGCCCGCCGCCGATCGTGCCGCGCACCCCGCCCGCGGCCACATGCATCACCGCGCCGGCCTCGCGCGGCGTCGAGCCGCGCGCCCGCGCGATGCGCACCTCGACCACGTCTTCCGACGCCTCGAGGAACCGGGCCAGGGCGCGCGGCCGTTCCATCACGCCGCCGCGCCGCTCGCGCCCTGGAGCCGCGTCACCGCCATCAGCACCCGCTCCGGGGTCGCCGGCGCGTCGAGCCGCGGGCATTGGCGGTAATCCGCAACGCTGGCGACGGCCATCGACAGCGCCTCGAGCACCGAGATGCCGAGCATGAAGGGCGGCTCGCCCACCGCCTTGGAGCGCCGGATCGTCGGCTCGCGGTTCTCCGACCAGTCGGCGAGATCGACGTTGAAGATCCGCGCCCGGTCCGAGGCGAGCGGGATCTTGTAGGTCGAGGGCGCATGGGTCCTGAGCCGGCCCTTGTCGTCCCACCACAATTCCTCGGTGGTCAGCCAGCCGACCCCCTGGATGAAGCCGCCCTCGATCTGGCCCTTGTCGATGGCCGGGTTCAGCGAGCGGCCCACGTCATGCAGGATGTCCACCCGGTCGACCTGGTATTCCCCGGTCAGCGTGTCGATGCTGACCTCCGAGACCGCGGCGCCATAGGCGAAGTAGTAGAAGGGCCGCCCCTTGCCCGCCGCCCGGTCCCAATGGATGTCCGGGGTCTTGTAGAAGCCCGCCGCCGAGAGATGCACCCGCGCCATATAGGCTTCCTTGATGAACTCCGGGAAGCTCATCCGGGTATTGCCCACCAGCACGACATTCGGCTCGAAGACCACCTGCTCCGGCGCGACGCCCCATTTCTCGGCGGCGAAATCGACGAGCCGGCCGCGGATCTGCTCCGCCGCGTTCTGCGCCGCCATGCCGTTGAGATCCGAGCCCGAAGAGGCCGCCGTGGCCGAGGTATTGGGCACTTTCGCGGTGGTCGTTGCGGTGATGCGCACATGCTCGAGATCGACCTGGAAGCAATCGGCCACCACCTGCGCGACCTTGGTGTTGAGCCCCTGCCCCATCTCGGTCCCGCCGTGGTTGAGATGGATCGAGCCGTCGTTGTAGACATGCACCAATGCGCCGGCCTGATTGTACCAGGTCGCGGTGAAGGAGATGCCGAACTTCACCGGCGTCAGCGCGATCCCCTTGCGGATCACGCCGCCCTCGGCGTTGAAGGCCAGCACCGCCTCGCGCCGCCGCGCGTATTCGGCGCGCGCCTCCAGTTCGTCGACGACGCGGTTGACGATATTGTCCTCGACCTTCTGGTGATAGGGCGTGACGTCGCGCCCCTCGGCGCCGTAGAAGTTCGTCCGGCGCACCTCCAGCGGGTCCTTGCCCAGGGCATAGGCGATCTCCTCGATGATGCGCTCGGCGGCAATCACCCCCTGCGGCCCGCCGAAGCCGCGGAAGGCGGTGTTCGACACGGTATTGGTCTTCATCGGCCGCGAGACCAGCCGCACCGCCGGATAGAAATAGGCGTTGTCGGCGTGGAAGAGCGCCCGGTCGGTCACCGGCCCGCTGAGGTCGGCGGAAAAGCCGCAGCGCGCCGCGAACATGCCCTCCACCGCCAGGATCCGGCCGTCATCGTCGAAGCCCACCTCGTATTCGACCAGGAAATCGTGCCGCTTGCCCGTGGCGCTCATGTCGTCGTCGCGGTCGGGACGGATCTTGACCGCCCGCCCGAGCTTCTTGGCGGCCACCGCGGCCACCGCGGCGAAGAGGTTCGGCTGGGTCTCCTTGCCGCCGAAGCCGCCGCCCATGCGCCGCACCTGGATGGTCACCGAATGCGACGGCACCCCGAGCACATGCGCGACCATGTGCTGCACCTCGCTCGGATGCTGGGTGGAGGAGAAGACCGTCACCTCGTCGTCCTCGCCGGGAATGGCGAAGGCGATCATGCCCTCGAGATAGAAATGGTCCTGCCCGCCCACGCGCAGGCTGCCCTTGAGGCGGTGCGGCGCGGCCTCGAGCGCGGGCCCGACATCGCCGCGCTCGAGCTTCAGCGGGTCGATCACGTGCGGGTAGTCCGCCGCGATCGCCTCGGCCACGTCCGTGACATGGCGAAGCGCCCGGTACTCGACCTTGGCCTTGGTCGCCGCCCGCCGCGCCGCATCGCGCGTCTCGGCGATCACCGCGAACATCGGCTGGCCCCAGAATTCCACGCGGCCCTCCGCGAAGACCGGATCGTCGTGCTTGCCCACCGGGCTGACGTCGTTCGACCCCGGCAGGTCCTTGGCGGTCAGCACGTCGACCACGCCGGGGGCCGTGCGCACCGCCTCGAGATCGATCGAGACGATCTCGGCATGCGCCGCTTCCGAGAGCCCCAGATAGGCATGCAGCGTGCCCATCGGCTCGGTGATGTCGTCGGCGTATTCCGCCCGCCCGGTGACGTGCTTGATCGCCGAATCATGCTGCTGGGCGGTATGCACGCCGCCGCGGATCGCTCCGTTCATTCCCATGCTCTTCCCCCCGATGCTCATGCCCGCACCAGCCGCGCCGGCCGGTCGCCGCCCTGCGTTTCCAGATAGAGGCGCCGGAGCAGGTTCTGCGCCGCCGCCATCCGGTATTCCTTCGAGGCCCGCCAGTCGCTGATCGGCGTGAAATCCTCGGCCAGGGCCGCCGCCGCCGCATCCGCCGCCGCCGCGTCCCAGACGCGCCCGACCAGCGCCGCCTCGGCCTTCGGCGCCCGCTTCGGCGTCGCCGCCATGCCGCCGAAGGCGAGCCGCGCCGCCGCGACCTTGCCGTCGGCCACCTCGAGCGCGAAGCCGCCGCAGACCGAGGAGATGTCCTCGTCCCGCCGCTTGGAGATCTTGTAGGCCGCGTGGAACACGCCCGGCTTCGGCCGCGGGATGCGCAGGCTCTCCACGAACTCGCCGGGGCCGCGGTCCTGCTTGCCATAGGCGATGAAGAAATCCTCCAGCGCCACCACCCGCCGCGCATCGCCCCTGCGCAGCGTGACCTCCGCGCCGAGCGCGATCAGCACCGGCGGCGTGTCGCCGATCGGCGAGCCGTTGGCGACATTGCCGCCCACGGTCCCCATGTTGCGCACCTGTTGGCCGCCGATCCTTCCCCAGAATTCGGCCAGATGCGGAAAGACCTCGGCGATCGTCGGTTCGCATTCGCTGTAGGTGACGCCCGCGCCCAGGGTCACCGCCGCGTCCGTGACCTCGATGCCCTTGAGATCGGCGAGTTCCCCGATGAAGACCGCCGGCGAGATCGAGCGCATGAACTTGGTGATCCAGAGACCGACATCCGTCGAGCCCGCGACGATCGTCGCCTCGGGCTCCTCCGCCAGCACCGCCGCGAGATCGTCGACATTCGCCGGCAGGATCGCCCGGTCGCCGCCGCGCGCCACCTCGACCCGCGCCCCGTCGTCGAGCGCCGCCAGCCGCGCGCGCACCGCATCGCGCTCGCGCACCAGCACGTCCGCCTCGGGAGCGCCCAGATCCGCCGCCGCCTTGGCCGCCGCGAGGATCGGCCCGTAGCCGGTGCAGCGGCAGAGATTGCCCTGGAGCGCGGTCTCGATCTCGCCGATCTCCGGCCGCGGCGACTCCATCCAGAGCGCGTAGAGCGACATCACGATCCCCGGCGTGCAGAAGCCGCACTGGCTGCCGTGCTGTTCCACCATCGCCTGCTGCACGGGATGCAGCGGCCCGTCGCGCCCCGCCAGATGCTCGATGGTCACCACGTGGCAGCGATCGACCGAGGGCAGCAGCCGGATGCAGGCGTTCACCGTCTCGTAGCGCTGTCCGTCATCCTGCGGCCGCCCCACCAGCACGGTGCAGGCGCCGCAATCGCCCTCGGCGCAGCCCTCCTTGGTGCCGCGCAGCCCGCAGTCGAGCCGCAGGAAGTCGAGCAGCGTGTCCGAGGCGCCCACCTCGGTCAGCCGCTGCTCGCTCCCGTTGAGCAGGAACCGGATTTCGTTCCTTGTCTTTGCCACGACGTCGCCTCCCTGTTGCTCCCGGCGGCCGCGGCACCGCCCGCGTCTCCCCGGAGGAGACCGTCGCGACCCGCCGCTCGCCTGAACGATTAAGCACTTTCGCGCCCCGTCTGCCTACCGGCTTGTGCATTGAACCTCTCTCAACGGTCTGTAGATAATCCGCCGAGATTTTCCAGAAACCATGCGGATAGCATGCGCCTGCGCGACCAGCCGCCCCAGGCCGCGATTCATTCCACGGGTTCGATGGCGAGATCGCCAGCCCCTGGCCGCAGAAACGGCCGGGAGCGGCTAGCCCCTTGCATTGGAGTTGCCGTTTGCAAGCAGCCGCGCCATTCCAGCGCCACCGATCCGCATGACTTCGCGATGGTTCCACGCAAAGGCGGGTTTCAGGACCGGCAGGACGGCCCGCATCCACGGCTTGGTGACCCGGACCCGCCACAAGTAGCGGACGCGGCAGCCGTCCCGTTCCCGGGGCAGCAGCGTCCACACGCCGGTTCCTTCGATGTCTCCCCGGGCCCGGACCTCGATCCGCCGTTCGGGCTGAACGGCCGTAACTTCCGTGGTCAGGACGAGACGATAGGGAAGCGCGGTCTGCCAGGTCAGCCGATGAACCGCCCCGATGCCCGATTCGCTCCCCGCGACGAGCGGCTCGACCTTCCGCACCGAACGCCACCAGGCGGGCCAGGCCTCCACCGCGCGCAGCGCCGCCCAGACGGGCGAAACCGGCGCGGACAGGTCCCATTCGGTCGTCAGATCGAATTCGTATGCCAATCTCTCCTCCAGGCCTGGTTGCAGGGCGAGGACGGGCCCTTGCCGCGTGCGAACACGAGGTAGCGGCGCCATCCGGCACCTCGGCTGGGCGGAATTCTCGGCCGCGGCGCTCGGCCCGGCAAGCGGCTTGAGCCCCCGTCGCCGGAGCCTCATGATGGGGTCACGACCACCGGAAGGCGAAAGACATGGCACCGGATGCAAGCCGGACGCTCGCGTTGCGGATCACCTCGCTCGACGTCGAGAAGGATTGCCGGGAGATCGCGCTCCTTCTCGCGACCCGCGAGTTCGCCTGGGACATCGAGCGGGCACTCGAATTCGCGCTGTTCCGGACCTATGCGGTGCCGGCGATCTCCGGCCTTCTGGCGCGCACTGGCGAGTTCGAACGGCGGCCGCGAAAGCGCTATGACGACACCGAACTGATCCTGGCGGAGATCCAGGAAAACGGCTTCGACAGCGACCGTGGGCGGCGGGCACTCAAGCGGCTGAACGCGATGCACGGCCGCTTCCGGATCGCCGACGACGACATGCTCTATGTCCTGTCGACCTTCGTCATGGAGCCGATCCGCTGGCTGGACCGATATGGCCGGCGGCCGATGACGCCGCATGAGCAGCGCGCATGGTGCAACTACTACAGGAGGCTCGGGGAGCATATGGGAATTCCAGGCATCCCGAGCGACCTGGAGACGTTCCGGCGCTTCAACGAGGCGTACGAGAGCGGAAACTTCCGGTTCGCGGAGTCCAACAGGGCCGTAGCGACGGCAACGAGCGATCTGCTGCTTGGCTTCTACCTGCCCCGCTGGCTGCTGTGGGCCGGCCGGCCGGCTGTCCGTGCCTTCATGGACCCGCCTCTCCTGGCGGCCATGGGCTTTCCGCCGGCGCCGCGATGGCTTCGCCGCGCGCTCTTGGCGGCCATGGCGATGCGCGCACGGGCATTGCGCATCCTTCCCGCCCGGCGCCGTCCGCGGCTCCTGACACGAGTGCGCCGCCCCACCTATCCCGAGGGCTATGAGATTGAGGAACTCGGCACGTTCTGCGGAGGCGGAGGAACGAAGCGAAACCGCGGCTGACTTCCCGACGCGCAGACCTCCCGATCCGCGTCCTGCCGCCGGCATGCAGTCGTGCATGGTCCGGCGATGTCGGCCACCTGAAGATGGACGAGTTCAGAAAGCAGAAGACCTCGCCCTCAGGGCCGCATGATACCAGCGGCCCTTCGCCGGACCGGCGCCCACGGCTCCGGTGCGAGCCACCGGACCGGGAGAGCCCGCCCGCGCGCGCCGCAGGGCGAGGGGGCAGCCTTCCCGAGGGTCGGGGGTCGGGGGTCGGGACGCGGCACCGGGCGGCCGCTACTCGGTTTCGATCGTCCTGCTCACCGAGAGCGGCGCGTTGCCCACGGCCAGGCCGGAATGGTCATTGGCGTTCAGCGTGACCGTCAGCTCGACCGTCCCGGGCGGGAGCGAGTCGATGTGGAACCACTCGCCGTAGAGCCGGGCGATCTTCTCGCCGTTGGCGTAGAGATGGGCGTGGCCCTCGCCGGGCCGGTCCGGCCCTCCGGCGTGCTCGGGCGCGAAGCGGAAGTTGCTCGTCATCACCCGCAGATTCCAGCCCGCGACCGGATCGGGAGCGATGCCGAAGTCGAGGGTCGGCGCCGAGGGGCCCGGCGGCAGCGAGACCAGGCCGGAATGGTCGTGCCCGGCATGGGCCTCGGGCATGGCATGGCCCGCCGCAGCCTCGTCCCGCGGGACATCGGGCATGCGCGCCGCGGAGAGGCCCACGAGCACCAGCCCGGCGATGCCGAGGGCGGCGACGGTTGCGGTCCGGATCATCGGGAAGGTCTCACGGGTCCCCCGGCGCAGGCGGCAGGCGGCCGATCACGCCGTTCCGGAAGAAGGGCGGCCGGTCGTCCATCCGCGGGATGCCGTGCGGCGCCTCGGCGACGGCGCGGCCGGCGGCCAGGATATCGGCGATGTCGCGATCCGGATCGGCGCCGCCGACCAGGTAGCTCCACTTGCCGCGGCCGCGGAAGGCCAGGGTGACCGGGCGGTCGCAGACCGCCATGCAGGCCACGGGCTCGATCGCGATGCCCGGGCCGTCGCGCGGCGCCACGACGGCGGCGGCGAGGCGGTCGTGCAATTGCCGTCCGGGCGGCACCGCGTCGGGCCGCCCGGGATCCTCGCCGCAGAGCACGCAGACCTGAATCCGGACCGCATCGCCCAAGGCGCTAGGCCCGCGCGCCGATGCCGCGCTCCCAGGCAAGGCCGGCCAGCAGGCCGGTCAGCGACCAGGCCACGGCATGAACCACCAGCGAGGCCGCGGCGAAATGCCCGGAGAGCTCCGAGGGCACTGCGCTGGTCAGCTCGTGCGGATGCGGCGCGCCGATCACATGGGGTGCGAGGATCAGCGCCACCCCGCCCAGGATGGCGGCGGGTGTCGAGACCAGGAGCGCGAGCCAGAGTCCCGCGGCGGTCGCGATCGCAGTCCCGACCCACCAGATCTGGCGCGATACCAGCTCCGCCGCCGCCGACCCCGGCAGCTCCGGCGCGAGCCCCAGCGCCGGCGCAAGCCCGGCGCAGACAAAGGCCACGAGGCCCCAGGTCAGCCCGTTCCGCGCGGTGATCGGCACAGCGGCCAGCACCATCAGCGACAGCAGGATCAGCCCGAAGCCGAAGGTGGTTCCGATGGTGCCGATGGAGGTGAAGAAGGTGCGCGGCAGCCCGTCCTCGGGCGCCCATTCGTCATCGCCGCCGTGCTCGTGCGCATGGGCCTCCGGCGCCTCGGCCTGGGCAAGGATCAGCCGCGCCTCTCCCGTATCGCTGCCCCAGGCGAAATGCGGCGCCTGCGCGGTCGCCACCTCGTATCTTTCGGCCTCGATGATCAGCGGCGTGGTGGTGAACTGCTGCAGTATCGCCACGCAGATGCCCGCGACGATGCCCGCGACGAGCGCGGAGAAGAGAATGCGCGTCAGCATGTCGGACCCTCAGTGGCAGGGGAACGCCATGGCGTGGCGCGTGTCATGGGCCGCGTTGTGCAGGGTCGTCGAATGCGAGAAGCCGGTGAGAAAGACCATCGCGAGCCCGAGTGCGAGGCCGAAGATGGCAACCGGCGCTGCGGTCTGCGCGGTGCTGTGGCTGGAAGCATTGGCCGTGTTCATCGCTGTCCTCCGAAACGGCCGCGGCAAGCGGGCCGGGACGTCGTCGGGACGCAGGAGGAGCTCGGCGCCGAGACGGGAGCCATGCCTTGCGGCGGATCCCGCTCACCGCCAGACGCCCACCCCGACGTCCGGTTACGGTTTCGGGCCGATTGCGCGGCCCGCATCAACGGCAGGTCTCCTGGCTCGCGGGTCGTCGCTTGGCCGGCCTTCCCGGGGCGGCTCCGCCCCAGTGGCTCGCTCTCAGCCGCGCTCGCCGCTCACAGTTGCGGGGGCAGCCACGGATTTGGTCCCCTTCGGGTCGTCCACACCGTGTTCCCTTTTCATCCCCGGCGCTTCGCGCCCGGGAACCATTGACACCCGACGGTGCCACGAAGCGCCGAAGACTGTCAATCCGGCGCAGAGGCACTTCAGGGCGATCGCATTTGGAGTCCATTGCGCCCCGGACGACCGTTCCGCCACAAGATGAGGGCAGCGCCCGGCCCGGGCGGAAGCGAAGCGCCCGCGTCGTGCCGGAG
>NZ_DAIUBO010000064.1:0-18678 GCF_036846665.1 Amaricoccus sp.
ATGTGGGGCGGCTCGATCGAGTTCAAGACGCCGATGCTCTGGGCCATCGGCTTCCTGTTCCTCTTCACCGTCGGCGGCGTGACCGGCATCGTGCTCAGCCAGGCGCCGCTCGACCGGGCCTATCACGACACCTATTACGTGGTGGCGCATTTCCATTACGTCATGAGCATCGGCGCGGTCTTCTGCATCTTCGCCGGCGTCTACTACTGGTTCACCAAGATGACCGGGCGGGCCTATCCGGAATGGGCGGGCAAGCTGCATTTCTGGATGATGTTCGTCGGCGTGAACCTGACCTTCTTCCCGCAGCACTTCCTCGGCCGCCAGGGCATGCCCCGCCGCTACATCGACTATCCCGAGCAATTCGCGCTCTGGAACTACGTGTCGTCCTGGGGCGCCTTCCTCTCCGGCCTGTCCTTCGTCTTCTTCTTCGGGATCGTCTTCTACAGCCTGCGCTACGGCCAGCGCGTGACCGAGCCGGCCTATTGGGGCGCACAGCCCGACCAGACCCTGGAATGGACGCTGTCGAACCCGCCGCCGGAGCACACCTTCGAGACCCTGCCGACCCCCGACATGTGGGACCATTCGGCGGCACACTGAAGGCGGGGAGCCGTGCTCGAACAGACGGCCCGATCGCATTTCCCGACACCCGCAAGGGGACTTGCGAACCGTGTGGAAGCGCCGCTCCTGGCGCTTTCGCTGCGACCGAACCGGTCGCTGAGCCAGCGCGGCGTCACCTGGGTGATGGCACTGGTGGCCCTGGGCCTCGTGATTCCGCTGGTGCCGCTCGGGGGAATCGGCGCAGGCTGGGGGATGCTGCCCTTCCTCGTCGCGGCACTCGCGGGGCTCGCCTGGGCCTTCCGGCGCAGCTTCGAGGACGGCAGGCTGACCGAGGAATTCCGGCTCTGGCCCGATCTGGTGACGGTCGAGCGCATCGAGCCGAACGGCACGGTGCAGCACTGGCACGCCAACCCCTTCTGGGTGCGGCCGCGGCTGATCGAGAACGCCCCGGTGGAGAAATACCTCACGCTCACGGGCAACGGCCGGGAGATCGAACTGGGCGCTTTCCTGTCGCCGGGCGAACGCGTGGAACTCTTCGACGAAATCAGCGCGGCGCTGGACCGCCTGAAGACGCTACCCTCGGCGGATTCGCCCTAGCGCGGTGATGCCGACCTCCGATCGGGAAAGGTTCGAGATGAGACATCTGCTTTCTGGCGCGGCGCTTCTCTGCGCGGTTGCCGCGCCGGTTGCGGCCGACGAATTCACCGACGTCATCGACAGCGCGCTGGCGGCCTATGCGGAAGGCGACATCACCGTCGCGAGCGAGGAACTCGACTATGCGATGAAGCTGCTCGGCCAGATGAAGTCGGCAAGCCTCGCGGCCTATCTGCCCGAAGCGCCCGCCGGCTGGACGCGCGAGGAGGCCGAAGCCGACGGCAGCGGGCTCGCGATGAGCATGTTCGGCGGCGGCACCGCCGCGGCGGCGACCTATCGCAAGGGCGACGTGGAGATGACCCTGACGCTTCTGGCGAATTCCCCGATGGTGAACAGCATCGCGGCGATGATCACCGGTGTCGCCTCCATGGGCAGCGGCAAGCCGATCCGCATCCAGCGCACCCAGTTTGCCGACAACGACGGCGAGTTGCAGGGCGTGGTCGACAACAAGGTCATGGTCAGCCTGACCGGCACTGCCAGCGTCGAGGAGAAGACGGCTCTGCTGGAGGCGATGGACCTCCGGGCGCTGCGGGACTTCTGACGGAGCCCCGTCGCCCCGGGAAACGGCGATGAAGGGATGCCATGGCTGGAGGCTGGTCGCGCGACGGCGCGGTGAACGAACAGATCGAGGCCTCGATCGCGGACGAGCTCAGGCGGATGCAGGCCAGGCGCCGCCCGACCGGCGCCAGCCGGACCCACTGCGCGGAATGCGAGGAACCGATCCCCGAGGCGCGGCGGCAGGCGATCCCGGGCGTGACGCTCTGCATCGACTGCCAGCAGCAACGGGACGCCCGGCCGGTCGCGCGCGGCGGGATCAACCGGCGCGGGTCGAAGGACAGCCAGCTGAAGTGACGCGGCGCAATCCGTCTTCCAGCGCTGGACAGGTAGCCGGTCCGCGGCCCACACCCCTGCCCCCTCGGCACAGGACGGATCGCTTCCCGGTCAGCGGACGCCGCCCAGGACCACCAGCCAGAAGGATACGGTGACGATCGAGAGCCCGGTCGCCAGCAGGACGGCACTCGCCGCCTGGGCCTGGGCGCGGCCGTACATGCTGGCGAAGACATAGGTATTGACCCCCGGCGCCATCGCCGCGGCGAGCACCGCCGCGCGGACGAATTCGTCGGGCAGGCCGAAGACCTGCCGCGAGAGCACCCATGCGATGGCGGGATGCACCAGGAGCGACAGGGCGGCGATCATTCCGGCTTCCGCCAGCGAGGCGCGGATCACGTAGCGGGTCAGGATGCCGCCGAGGCCGAAGAGCGCGGCCGGCAGGCTCGCCCCGGCCAGCATGTCGACGGCGACGCGCAGCGTCGCGGGCACCGGGATCCCGCCGAGATTGACGGCGAAACCGAGCGCCAGCCCGATCATCAGCGCGTTGCGGAACATGGCGCGGGTCACGGCGCGCCCGGTATCGACGAGGCCGCGCCCGTCGGCGCGGGCGAATTCCATGACCGTGATGCCGAGCAGGTAGCAGAACGGCGCGTGGATCGAGATGATCGCGAAGCTCGGCGCGAGCGCGTCGACGCCATAGGCGCGCTCCATGATCGGCAGGCCGATCAGGACGAGGTTGGAGAAGAGCGCGCAGAAACCCACGGCGACCGCCTCGCCCGGCCGCCGCCCGAAGATCCGCCGCGCGCCGAGGATGCCGAGGACGAAGGTCGTGACGGCCCCGGTGTAGAAGGAGAAGAGCAGCCGCGGGTCGAAGACCGCTCCCAGATCGAGATCGGCGATGGCGCGAAAGAGCAGGCAGGGGATGGCGAAGGTCTGGGTGAAGACCATCAGCCCGTCGACGGCGCTCGGCGCGAAGAGCCCCGTGCGCACCGCCGCATATCCGGCGCCGGTGACGAGGAAGACCGGCAGGACGACATGGAGGATGCCGAAGATCAAAGATCGATCTCCAGGACCATCCCGTCATGGGCCGGCGTCACGTTGTCAGGGGTCTCGGCGTCCACGACAGAATGGTCGAGATCGTTGTGCATGTTGGTCAGCACGGCGCGGCGGGGAGCGGCGCGGGCGATCCATTCCAGGCTGCGCTCGAGATGGACATGCGTCGGATGCGGGCGACGGCGCAGGGCATCGAGGATCCAGATCTCCAGGTCCTCGAAATCCTTCCAGGACTGCGGCGGGATCTCCGACACGTCGGGCAGATAGGCCAGGCCGCCGATCCGGAAGCCCAGCGCCTCGATCCTTCCGTGCTGGACGCGGATCGGCCGGAAGCCGAGCGGCCCGGCGGCACCCTCGACCTCGAATGTGCCCTCGATGGCATTGAGCTCGAGGATCGGTGGATAGGCGCTGGTCGGCGGCTGCACGAAGACATAGGCGAAGCGCGAGATCAGCGCATCCGAGGTCTCGGCATCGGCCCAGACCGGCAGTCGCGAACCGCGGTTGAACACCACCACGCGCAGATCGTCGATGCCGTGCACGTGATCGGCATGCGCATGGGTATAGACCACGCCGTCGAGATGGCCGACGCCGGCGTCGAGCAGCTGTGCCCGGAGATCCGGCGCGGTGTCGATCAGCACGCGGGTCGCGCGGCCATCTTCGAGCCGCTCCACGAGCAGCGAGCACCGGCGCCGGGCGTTGCGGGGATCGAGCGGGTCGCAGGCGCCCCATTCGCCGCCGATCCGCGGCACCCCGCCCGACGAGCCGCAGCCGAGGATCGTCGCGCGCAGGCGCGCCATCAGGCCGCGGCCCTGGCGAAGAGCCGGTCGAAGTTCGCGCTCGTCCGGGTCGCGAAATCCTCCGGCTCCAGGTCCCAGATCGCGGCGGCGATGCGCGCGGTATCGGCCACGAAGGCCGGCTCGTTGCGCCTGCCGCGATGCGGCTGGGGCGCGAGGTAGGGGCTGTCGGTCTCCACCAGGATGCGATCGAGCGGCGCATCGGCGAAGATCGCCCGCAGATCCCCCGCGCTCCTGAAGGTCGCGATGCCGGAGACCGAAAGATAGAAGCCGAGCGACAAGGCGGTCTCGGCCAGCGCGCGGCCCGAGGTGAAACAATGCATCACGCAGGAAAAGCCCCCGGCACGATGCTCGCGCTCAAGGATCCGGCCGATGTCGGCATCGGCATCGCGGGCATGGATGATCAGCGGAAGGCCCGTCCGGCGCGCGGCCTCGATGTGCACCAGGAGGCTCTCCTGCTGAACCGCGGCGCTCTCGGCGGTGTAATGGTAGTCGAGTCCGGTCTCGCCGATGCCGACGAAACGCGGATGACCGGCGAGCGCCGCCAGCTCGCCGACCGTGGCGAGCGGCTCTTCGGCGGCATGCATCGGATGGGTCCCCGCGGCGTAGAAGACGCCGTCATGGGCCTCGGCGATCGCGCGCACGCGGGGCTCCTCGCGCAGTCGGGTGCAGATCGTGACCATGCGGGCCACGCCGGCGGCGCGGGCGCGCGCGACCACCGCATCGATCTCGTTGGCGAAATCGGGAAAATCGAGATGGCAATGGCTATCGACGAGGGCGGGCGAGGACATCGGGATACTCGAGCGGACGCAGGTGGTCAGGCGGCGGGGAGAAGCGCCCTTTCGGCGGCCGCATCGATCCGCAGGAACGTATCGAGGATGACCTGCCCGGGGTCAAGGTTCAGCGCGCGCGAGCGCTCGGCGCGGCCGAGGAGATCGGGCTCCAGCTCGGCCCAGATCCTCGCCTGCTCCGGGTGCTGCCCCAGACGCTCCCTGAGCGCGGCCTCCGCTTCGGAAACCGGGTCGCTTGCGGATCCGGCGGCCGCGAGCGCGAGCCGCGAAACGGCCAGCCGGAGAAGATCGAGCGTGAGTGCGAAACGCATCCCCGAATCGCGGCCGGCGCAGGCATCCGCCAGCGCGATCAGCCGGCGCCGGTCGAGCGGCGGCGCCGTGCGGATCAGTTGCAGGATATCGTCATAGAGCGCCACGCCGCCGGCCGCGGCAAGGTCGAGCGCCACGCCGGGCGATCCGCCGGAGAGCACGGCGAGCACCGGGAGCTCCGCGTCCGAAACCGGATGCCCGGCCGCCTGGAGCGCTGCCGCCAGCGCCTCCGGTGCCAGCGGCAGGCAGCGCAGCCCGCGGCAGCGCGAGCGGATGGTCGGCAGAAGCCGTGTCGGCTGATTGCTGACCAGCAGCAGCGCCGCGCGCTCGGGCGGCTCCTCCAGAATCTTCAGCAGCGCATTCCCGGCGGAAACCGTCAGATCGTCCGCCGCATCGACGATGGCGACCCGCCAGCCGCCATCCGGCGCCGACATCTGGAAGAAGGATTTCAGGGCGCGGATCTCGTCGACGGTGATCGCGGTCCGGAGCCGTTTCGTCTTGTCGTCCCACGGGCGCCGGCAGAGCAGAAGCTGCGGCGCCGAGAGCTGTGCCACCTGCCGGAACACGCGCTCGGAAGGCGCCATCTCGAGGCTGTCCCCCTGCCCGCCGGCGAGCAGGTGGCGCGCGATGCGCCAGGCGAGGGTCGCCTTGCCGACGCCCACCGGCCCGGTGATCAGCCAGCCATGAGACAGCCGCCCCGACGCCAGCGCATCGAGGAAGCCCCGTTCGGCCGGCTCCTGCCCGAAGAGAACCGAGGTCTCGCGCGGATGCGGCGCGCCGGGACGGCGGTCGGGTTCCTCGACATCGGGTTCGTCGGTCATGGCGCATCCGCCAGGCTGCGGATGCGTTCGGCGACGGCCTCGGGCGCGCCGTCGGCCGGCACGATGCGGCAGCGTTCCGGGAACTCCCGCGCCAGCGCCAGGAATCCGTCGCGGAGGCGATGCTGGAACTCGGCGCCGAAGCGCTCGAAGCGATCCTCCACGCCGCCCCGCTCGGCTCCGCGCCGTCGCGCGACTTCGGGGTCGATGTCGAGGATCAGCGTCAGGTCCGGCTCCAGCCCGATCGCGAGGCGATGGAGCGCATCCACCATGGCGCGCAGGTCACCACGGACGGCGCCCTGATAGACCCGCGTGGAATCGGCGAAGCGGTCGCAGATCACCGTCGCGCCGCGGTCGAGCGCCGGGGCGATGGTCCGCTCGAGATGGTCCCGCCGGGCGGCGGTGAAGAGCAGGACCTCGGTCTCGGGCGACCAGCGGCCGGGCTCGCCCTCGACGAGCAGCCGGCGGATCGTCTCGGCGCCGGGCGCCCCCCCGGGCTCGCGCGTCTCGACGACTTCGAGGTCCCGTGCACGCAGATGCGCGGCGAGCGCGCGCAGCTGGGTGGACTTTCCCGAACCGTCGATGCCCTCGAAGGTGATGAGGCGCCCCGCCACCGCGCGCGATCAGTCGCGCGCGGGCAGCATCTGCACCGCGCGGTCGCGCGCGAGGCGGGTGGCTGCGCCGATGCGGGTCACGAGGCCGCCGCGGGCGACGTCCCGCCCGGCCACGAGGTCGAAGCGGGCCGCCTCCTGGTCGGGCACCTCGACCACCAGCGCCCCGAGAACCTGGCCGGCGGCGATCGGCGCCTCGATCGGGCCCCGATAGACGATGCTCGCGGCGACGGCATCGCGGGATTCGCGCGGGACCAGCATCTGGAGCATCTGCGGCGCGACGAGCGGCACCGTCGGCTGCTCGCCGATCCAGACGTCGGCATCGGCCACCACCGCGTCCTTGTCGAAGAACTTGACCTTGTCGAAGGCGCCGAAGGCCCATTTTACCAGCGCCTCGGTCTCGGACCGGCGCTCGGCCTCGCTGGCGAGGCCGGTGGCGACGAAGATGATCCGCTGCCCGTCCTGGACCGCCGAGCCGACGAGACCGTATCCGGCCTCGGCCGTGTGCCCCGTCTTGAGGCCGTCCGCGCCGATATTGAGCTTCAGGAGCGGGTTCCGGTTCGGCTGGGTGATGCCGTTCCAGGTGAATTCGGTCTCGTTGAAATAGGAATAGTACTCGGGGAACTCGTCGATGATATGGCCCGAGAGCAGGGCCAGATCCCGCACGCTCATCAGGTGGTCGGGATCGGGCCAGCCGGAGGCATTGGTCAGGGTGGTGTTCGTCAGGCCGAGCTCCCGGGCACGGCGGGTCATGGCCTCGGCGAAGGCCTCCTCGCTGCCGGCGAGCCCCTCGGCCACGACGACGCAGGCATCGTTGCCCGATTGCACGATGATGCCGTGGATCAGGGCCTCGACCGGGACCATGGTGCCGGCTTCCACGAACATCCGCGAGCCGCCCATCGCCTGCGCCCGGGCACTGACGCCGAACTCGGTCTCGGTGGTGACGCGGCCGTCGCGGATCGCCTCGAAGAGCATGAAGAGCGTCATGAGCTTGGACATCGACGCCGGCGCCATCGGCCGGTCGGCGTCCTTGGAGAACAGCACCAGTCCCGTGGCGTGGTCGATGACGATGGCGGCCTTGGCCTTGGTCTCGAATGCGGCGGCCGGCAGCGGGGCGATCAGCAGAATCAGCGCGAGTGCAATCGCGCCGGATTTCAGAAACATACGCGTTCTCCTGCCTCGGAGCACCCCTCGATACCTGCCTCAGCGATAGGGCAAGCGCATCCGCCTGTCAAAAAACATCCTTGGGAACGACGAGATTGGGCTCGACACGAACAGCGGTCACGGTGACCGCGACCGGCTCCTCACCGATGCCGAGCGCATCGGCGGCCTCCGCCGAGATCTCGATATCCGATCCCCCGACCGAGCGACGCGCGGCGAAGAGGGCCACGGTGACTTCGGCACCGCTTCGGGGGTTTCGGATGACGGCGCTCTCGGCGCGGGGCAGCTGGCTCACGACGGCCCAGAGACCGGGGGCGTCGGTGGTGGTGCGCCGGCCGAGGCCCTCGCGATAGAAGGCCTCGGGCTCCTCGGTCGGCTCCAGCGTCACCGTCAGCGCATCGGGATTGACCGGACGGTCGCAGCCGGAGAGGGTGCCGGCGATCAGGAGGATGACCAGGTAACGCACGGGGTTCACGCAAGAAAATCCATCCCTGACCTTGGCCGACCAGATCAGGAGCCGCAAGCGCCGGATGGCTTGGGTCGGCTCCGGTCCAAGGCTCGCCTCCCTCTCGAACGGCAGATCCGGGCGCGGGCGAGTGTCGGGCTTTTCGCCGCTCCCGGCAAGGCTCCCGCCGCCGGAAGCGGAGCGAATCGACCATGCATGCGCCATGCACAAGCCATGCACGCTCTATGCGCCGGTCTCTCAAGCTTCGGTTGACCCGTCCGCGCCCGCCGCGGCCAAGGGTCAGGCGGTGACCTGCACAAGGTCGGGGGTGTTCGCCGCGACTGTCCTCAGGCCGCGCTCGCCGTCAGGGAGCGGGCGAAGCGCGCAATGCGCTCGCAGCCATCCGCCAGGCGTGCATCCTCGATGGTGAAGGAGATCCGCACCCAGCCCCTTGCGCTCTCGCCGAAGGCCGCGCCGTCGAGGACCGAGACCCCGGTCTCGCGGAAGAGCCGGACCGCGAATTCGCCGCTGGAAAGCCCGGTTCCGCGCACCTCGGCCATGACGAACATGCCCGCCTCGGGCAGCAGCAGCCGCAGGCCCGGCGCCGCGGCGAGCCGGTCGCAGGCCAGGTCGCGGCGGCGCCGGTAGACCCGGCGCATGGCCTCGGTGGTGTCGTCCTCGATCTCGAGCGCGGTCAGCGCCGCCTGCTGGCAGAATCCGGGCAGGCCGTAGAGCATGGCGAGCCCGAGCCGGGCGAAATGCCCGATCAGCGCCTCGGGGCCGATCGCCCAGCCGATGCGCCAGCCGGTCATGGCATGGGATTTCGACAGGCTTCCGATGGTGACGGTGCGCTCGGCCATTCCGGGCAGGCCGGCGATCGAGGCGTGGCGCGGCCCGTAGACGAGATCGGCATAGACCTCGTCGGCGATCACCCAGAGGTCATGACGGCGGGCGATCGCCGCAATGGCGGCGAGCTCGGTCCCGTTCATCACGACCCCGGTGGGGTTGTTGGGGTTGGTGAGCAGGATCGCGCGGGTGCGCGGGGTGATCGCCGCCTCGATGACGGCCGGGTCCGGCCGGAAGCCGCCGGCGGCGGCCTGGGGCACGCGCACGAGATCGGCCCCCGAGGCGCGGATCGTCGCCTCGTAGGTGACATACATCGGATCGAGCGCAACGACCGCGTCGCCGGCGTCGAGCAGGCAGAGGCTGGCGGCGAAGAGCGCGTTCTGCGCCCCGGCGAGGACCATGACATTGTCCGCGGCACAGGGCGACCCGGTGCGCGCGCCGTGGCGCGCGGCGATCGCGGCGCGCAGGTCCATCCGCCCGGCGACCTCGGCATAATGGGTGTCGCCGGATTCCAGCGCGGCAACGGCACGGCGCACGATCGGCTCGGGCGTGGCGAAATCCGGGTCGCCGATGCTGAGCACGATCGCGTCCTCGCCGCGGTCGGCCGCGGCCAGGGCCTCGGAATGGATGGCCCAGGCCTCCGCACCCTCGCCGCCGATCCGGTCCGTGAAAGTCGAATACCGCATGGTCTGCCTCATCTTCGGGAGGTTGCGCCTTTCCGGCGTTGCATCGCGCCGCCGTTTCCTCTATTTGTTGTACGACCGTTCAACAAGGAATTCAACCCCCCGTGGCCCACCCCGACAAACGCCGCGACTTCGACCGCCTGCAACCCGACGCGCGGCGCGCGGCGTTGATCGAGGCGACGCTGCGCTGCCTGCGGCGCGAGGGCCGCGACGGGCTCTCGGCGCGGCGGATCGGCGCCGAGGCGGGGATCTCCATCGGGCTGATCAACCACTATTTCCCCAGCAAGGACGACCTGGTGGCGGCCGCCTACGAGACCCTGGCCGAGCGCCAGCTCGCGATGCTGCTCGAGGCGGCCGGGGACGGCGATCCGGCGGCGCGATTGCGCGGCTTCGTCACCGCCTATTTCGGACCGGAGATCCTCGACCGCGGCGTGCTCCGCGCCTGGATCGTCTTCTGGGCGATGGCCTTCGAATCGCAGGCGGTCCGCACGGCGCGCGAGCGCAGCAACGGCGCCTTCCAGGCCGCCCTGCGCGACCTGCTGGCGGGCGCGCAGGGGGAGGCGGCGGAGATGCCGCATCTGGCCTTCCGGGCGACGGAACTGAGTGCGCTGCTCGACGGGCTCTGGGTGGAATGGTGCCTCGCCGAGACGCCCTTCGCGCCGGAGGAGGGACGGGCGATCTGCGACCGCTGGATCGACCGGTTCCTCGCGTCGCCGATCACCGATTGAAACCGCGCGGCGCGGCTGCGCATACTCGCCACAACGTCCAGGGAGGCCGCTTTGTCCGACATCGATGCACAGGCCCGTGTCGTGGTCATCGGCGGCGGCGCGGTGGGCGTCTCGGCGCTCTACCACCTCGCGAAAGCCGGTTGGAGCGATTGCGTCCTGCTCGAGCAGAACGAGCTGACGGCGGGCTCGACCTGGCATGCGGCGGGCAACGTGCCGACCTTCTCGGCCTCCTGGTCGATCATGAACATGCAGCGCTATTCGGCCGATCTCTACCGCCGGCTCGCCGGCGAGGTGGACTACCCGATGAACTACCATGTGACCGGCTCGGTGCGGCTCGGCCATTCCGCCGAGCGGATGCGCGAATTCGCCCGCGTGGTCGGGATGGGGCGCTACCAGGGCATGGATCTGGAAGTGCTCGGGGCCAACGAGATCCGCTCGCGCTACCCCTTCGTGGAGACCCACGAGCTGGCCGGCGCGCTCTGGGACCCTTACGACGGCGACATCGATCCCGCGCAGCTGACCCAGGCGCTGGCCAAGGGGGCGCGGGCGATGGGCGCGCGCATCCATCGCTTCTGCCCGGCGACCGGGGTGCGGCGGCAGGGCGACGGCTGGGTGGTGACGACGCCCAAGGGCGAGATCGCCTGCGAGATCGTGGTCAATGCCGCCGGCTACCGTGCGCGCGAGGTGGGCAAGTGGTTCGGGCGCGACCTGCCGATGGTGGTGATGAGCCACCAGTACATGCTCTTCGACGAGATGCCGGAGGTGGTGGCCTGGTCGCGCGAGGCGGGCGCCAAGCTGCCGCTGCTGCGCGACGTCGATTCCTCCTATTACCTGCGCCAGGAGAAGGGCGGCATGAACCTCGGCCCCTACGAGCGGGACTGCCGGGCGCATTGGGTGACGCCGGACGACCCGATGCCCGAGGATTTCTCCTTCCAGCTCTTCGCGGACGATCTCGACCGGCTGGAATGGTACATCGAGGATGCCGTCGCCCGCGTGCCGGTGCTGGGCACCGCCGGCCTGACCAAGGTGATCAACGGGCCGATCCCCTATACGCCCGACGGCAATCCGCTGATCGGCCCGATGCCGGGGGTGCCCGGGGCCTATGAGGCCTGCGTCTTCACCTTCGGGATCTGCCAGGCGGGCGGGGCCGGCAAGGTGCTGGCGGAATGGGTGACCGAAGGCGAGACGGAATGGGACATGTGGTCCTGCGATCCGCGGCGCTTCACCGGCTTCGAGGACCGGGACTACTGCCTCGCCAAGGCGCGCGAGGTCTACGGCCACGAATACGCGATGCATTTCCCGCATCACGCCTGGCCGGCGGGACGGGGCAAGAAGCTCTCGGCCGTGCACGACCGCATCGCCGCGCTCGGCGCGCAGTTCGGGTCGGCGAACGGCTGGGAGCGGGCGAACTGGTTCGCCCGGGCCGGCGACGACGTCTCGGAGGCGGCGACCCAGACCTGGGGCCGCGAGGGCCCCTGGTTCGCGCGGGTGCGAGAGGAATGCCGCGCGGTGCGCGACGCGGCCGGCATGCTCGACCTGCCGGGCTTCTCGCGCTTCCGCCTGGAGGGGCCCGGCGCGCGCGGCTGGCTCGACGCGCAGGTCACCGGGCGGGTGCCGAAGCCGGGGCGCATGGGGCTCGGCTATTTCGCCGACGAGGGCGGGCGGATCGTCACCGAGATGTCGGTGCTGGCGCTCGGCGAGGAGGATTTCCTGCTGATCACCGCCGCGGTGGCGCAGGCCCATGACTTCGAATGGCTGGCGCGACACCGGCCGGCGGGCGCGGGCTTCGCGCTGCGCGACGTGACCGAGGGCTGGTCCTGCCAGATCCTGACCGGACCGGCGAGCCGGGCGATCCTCGCGGCGGTGGCGGAGGCCGATCTCGCGGCGCCCTGGCTGAGCCATCAGGCAGCGGAGATCGCCGGACGGCCCTGCCTTCTGGCGCGGGTGTCCTTCGCGGGCGAGCTCGGATGGGAGATCCATTCGGAGGTGGCGGACACGCCGGCGATCTTCGATGCGGTGATGGCGGCTGGCGCGGAGCACGGGCTGAGGCCCTTCGGGATGTTCGCGCTGAACAGCCTGCGGCTCGAGAAGGGCTATCGCGCCTGGAAGGGCGATCTCTCCACCGATTACACGGTGCTGCAGGGCGGGCTCGAGCGCTTCGTCGACTGGGCGAAGCCCGCCTTCCGCGGCAAGGCGGCGCTGGAACGCGAGCAGCGCGACGGCCCGGCCAGGCGCTTCGTGACGCTGGCCGTCGCGGCGGGGGATTGCGACGCGCCCTACATGTCGACGCTCTGGCACGACGGCGCGGTGGTGGGCGAGACGACCTCGGGCGGCTGGGGCCACCGGGTCGACCGCTCGATCGCACTCGGCATGCTGCGCAGCGATCTCGCGGTGGCGGGGACGCGGGTGGAGGTCGAGATCTACGGCGCGCGCTTCCCGGCGGAAGTGCAGGCGGAGGCCGCGCTCTGGGATCCGGAAAACAGGAGGCTCCGGGCATGAGGCGGATCCTCCTCCTCGACGGCGGCATGGGGCAGGAGCTGATCCGGCGCACGGGGGCCGCGCCGGCGCCGCTCTGGTCGGCGCAGGTGATGCTGGACGCGCCGCAGGCGGTGGAGGACCTGCATCTCGACTACATCCGCGCCGGCGCGCGGGTCATCACCATCAACGCCTATTCCGCCGAGCCGACCCGGCTCAGCAAGTTCGGCGATCCGGCGGATTTCGCCAGGCTGCAGCGCGCGGCCTGCGACCTGGCGCTGCGCGCCCGCGACCGGGCCGGGGCGGCGGGGACAGGCGTGCGCATCGCCGGATGCCTGCCGCCGCTCGAATGGTCCTACCGCCCGGAGATCGCCCGCACCGCCGCGGAGGCCGAACCGGTCTATTCGGAGGTAGTAGCCCTGCAGGCGCCGCATGTGGATCTCTTCCTCTGCGAGACGATGGCGGCTTCGGGTGAGGCGGTGGGTGCCGCCCGCGCCGCGGCGCATTCTGGAAAGCCGGTCTGGGTGTCCTGGACGGTGGCGGAGCGCGGGGCCGGGCTCCTGCGCAGCGGCGAGAGCATCGCGGAAGCGGCCGCGGCGCTCGGGTCATTGCCGGTGGGCGCGCTGCTCGTCAACTGCTCCTCGCCGGAGGCGGTCGGGGCGGCGATGCCGGCGCTGAAGGCCACCGGCCGGCCCTTCGGCGGCTATGCCAATGCCTTCGCGCCCTTCGAGACGGGGCACGCGGTGGGGAGCACGGTTGAAAGCCTCGCCGCCCGGGCGGACCTCGGCCCGGAGGCCTATGCCGATCACGCCATTGGCTGGGTCGCAGGTGGCGCGAGCCTCGTCGGCGGCTGCTGCGAGACCGGCCCCGCGCATATCGCGGCCATCGCCGCCCGCCTCGAAGCCGGCGGCTACGCGACCGGCGGGGATCCGGAATGAGCGGGATCCCCGGCGCCGCGCGTGCGGTGGTGATCGGCGGCGGGGTCTCGGGCTGCTCGGTCGCCTATCACCTGGCCAAGCTCGGCTGGAAGGACGTGGTGCTGCTCGAACGCAAGCAGCTGACCTGCGGCACCACATGGCATGCGGCCGGCCTGATCGGACAGCTGCGCGCCAGCCAGAACATGACGCGGCTGGCGAAATATTCCGCCGATCTCTACGGGCGGCTTGAGGCGGAGACCGGCATCGCCACCGGGCTGCGGCGCTGCGGCTCGATCACCGTGGCGCTCACGGAGGCGCGGCGCGAGGAGATCCTGCGCCAGGCCTCGCTGGCGCGGGCCTTCGACATCGAGGTGCACGAGATCGGCCCGGGCGAAGCGGTGGCGCTCTATCCGCATCTCGACGTGGCGGACGTGGTGGCGGCGGTGCATCTGCCCGGCGACGGGCAATGCGACCCGGCCAATATCGCCATGGCGCTGGCGCGGGGCGCGCGCGCACACGGGGTGCAGATCCACGAGGGCGTCGCCGTGACCGGGGTCCTGCAGGCGGGCGGACGCGTGACGGGCGTCGCCTGGCGGCGCGGCGAGGAAAGCGGCCGCATCGCGGCGGACGTGGTGGTGAACTGCGGCGGCATGTGGGCGCGGGATCTGGCGGCAGCCTCCGGCGTGACCCTGCCGCTGCATGCCTGCGAGCATTTCTACGTGGTGACCGAGCCGATCGCGGGGCTCGGGCGGTTGCCGGTGCTGCGGGTGCCCGACGAATGCGCCTATTACAAGGAGGACGCGGGCAAGCTCCTGCTCGGCGCCTTCGAGCCCATGGCCAAGCCCTGGGGCATGGGCGGGATCCCGGAGGATTTCGCCTTCGACCAGCTGGCCGAGGATCTGGATCATTTCGCGCCGATCCTGGAGAAGGCAGTAGCCCGCGTGCCGCTCCTGGGCGAGGCCGGCATCCAGACCTTCTTCAACGGGCCGGAGAGCTTCACCCCGGACGACCGCTATTATCTCGGCGAGGCGCCGGAGCTCGGCGGCTACTGGGTGGCGGCGGGCTACAATTCCATCGGCATCGTCTCCTCGGGCGGCGCGGGCTACGCGCTCGCCGAATGGATCGCGGAAGGAGAGCCGCCCTTCGACCTCTGGGAGGTCGACATCCGCCGGGCCCAGCCCTTCCAGCGCAATCGGCGCTACCTGCGCGAGCGGGTGACCGAGACCCTCGGCCTGCTCTACGCCGATCATTACCCCTATCGCCAGATGGCGACGGCGCGCGGCGTGCGGCGCTCGCCGGTGCACGGGGCGCTGGAACGGCTCGGGGCGGTCTTCGGCGAGGTGGCGGGCTGGGAGCGCGCGAACTGGTTCGCGGCACCGGGCGAGGCGCGGGAATACCGCTACGACTGGGGGCGGCAGAACTGGTTTCAAAACCAGCGCGCCGAGCATCTCGCCCTTCGCACCGGCGTCGGGCTGATCGACATGTCCTCCTTCGGCAAGATCCGCGTGGAAGGGCGCGATGCCTGCGCCTTCCTGCAGCGGCTCTGCGGCAACGACGTGGACGTGGAGGCGGGCCAGATCGTCTACAGCCAGATGCTGAACGCGCGCGGCGGGATCGAGAGCGACCTGACGGTGACGCGGCTCGGCGAGACGTTGTTCCTGCTGGTGGTGCCGGCGGCGACGCTGCGCCGCGACCTCGCCTGGCTGAGGCGCCACCTCGGCGAGGATTTCGCGGTGGTGACGGAGGTGAGCGCGGCGGAGGCGGTCTTCTGCGTCATGGGGCCGGAGGCGCGCGGGCTGATGGGCGCGGTGAGCCCGGACGATTTCTCCAACGCCGCCTTCCCCTTCGGCACGGCGCGGGAGATCGAGATCGGGCTCGGACTCGCGCGGGCGCATCGGGTCAGCTACGTGGGCGAGCTCGGTTGGGAGATCTACGTCCCCGCCGACCAGGCGGCCCATGTCTTCGAGACGCTGGAGGCGGCGGGGGCCGAGCGCGGGCTGGTCTTCTGCGGGCTCCATGCCATGGACAGCTGCCGCATCGAGAAGGCCTTCCGGCACTTCGGCCACGACATCACCGACGAGGACCACGTGCTGGAGGCGGGGCTCGGCTTCGCTGTCCGACCGGACAAGGGCCAATTCATCGGTCGCGAGGCGGTGCTGGCCAGGCGCGAGGCAGGGCTGGAGCGGCGGCTGGTACAGTTCCGCCTGCGCGACCCGGAGGCGATGCTCTTCCACAACGAGGCGATCGTGCGCGACGGGCGGATCGTCGGCATCGTGACCTCGGGCAATTACGGCCATCACCTCGGGGCGGCCATCGGGCTCGGCTACGTGCCCTGCCCGGGCGAGACCGCGGCGGAGGTGCTGGCCTCGACCTACGAGATCGAGATCGCGGGCCGGCGCGTCCCGGCGGAAGCATCGCTGCGGCCGCTCTACGATCCGGCGGCGGCGCGGCTGAGCATGTAGGGTTCGAGCGATGACGACGATGGAGACCCAGGGGCGGCGGAGCGGCGGCCGGGCCGCGCGGCAGGCGGTGCGGGCCGCGCCCCTGGCGGAGAACCTGCGCCCGGTGCGCGCGGGCATGAGCGGCGGCCAGTACCGGCCGCTGAGCGAGGCGGGCATGGCCCGCATCCACGCCGCCGCGCTCGAGGCGCTGGAATCGATCGGGCTCGGCAACGCGCCCGCCTCCGGCGTGGCGATCCTGACCGGCGCCGGGGCGGTGCAGGGCGAGGACGGGCGCATCCGCTTCCCGCGCGCCCTGGTCGAGGACATGCTGGCCAAGGCCGCCCGCGACATCACCCTCTGCGGCCGCGACCCGCGCCACGACCTGCTGCTCTCGGGACAGCGCGTGCATTTCGGCACCGCCGGCGCCGCGGTGCATGTGGTCGACGTGGAGACGCAGACCTATCGCGATTCGACCGCGCGGGACCTGCATGACGCGGCGCGCATCACCCATGCGCTCGACAACCTGCATTTCTTCCAGCGCGCGATGGTCTGCCGGGACATCCCCGACAATTTCGAGATGGACGTGAATACGCTCTATGCTTCCTGCGCCGGCACGACCAAGCATGTGGGCACGAGCTTCTCGGATCCCTCCCACGTGGCGGGATGCTTCGAGCTCCTGCACATGATCGCGGGCGGCGAGGCGGAATGGCGGGCGCGTCCGTTCGTCTCGAACTCCAACTGCTTCGTGGTGCCGCCGATGACCTTCGCCGAGGAGAGCTGCATCACCATGGAGGCCTGCGTGCGCGGCGGCATGCCGGTGCTCCTGCTCTCAGCGGGACAGGCGGGCGCCACGGCGCCGGCCGCGATCGCCACGGCGATCGTGCAGGCGGTGGCGGAATGCCTGGCGGGCGTGGTCTATGTGAACGCCATCGCGCCGGGCCATCCGGCGATCTTCGGGACCTGGCCCTTCGTCTCGGATCTGCGCTCGGGGGCGATGTCGGGCGGCTCGGGCGAGCAGGCGCTGCTGACGGCCGGCTGCGCGCAGATGCATCATTTCTACCGCCTGCCGGGCGGGGCGGCGGCCGGGATCGCCGACGCCAAGCTCCCGGACATGCAGGCGGGCTGGGAACAGGCGATCTCCAACGTGCTGGCCGGGCTCTCCGGGCTCAACATGGTCTACGAGGCGGCGGGGATGCATGCCTCGCTGCTCGGCTTCTGCTTCGAATCGCTGGTGCTGGGCGACGACCTGCTCGGGCAGGTGCTGCGCTGCGTGCGCGGCATCGCGGTGGAGGAGGACGACGTGAGCCTCGACGCCATGCGCGAGGTTTGCCTCGGGGGCGCGGGGCATTACCTGGGCAATGCGCAGACACTGGCGCTGATGCAGACCGACTACGTCTATCCGGCGGTGGCGGACCGGCTCAGCCCCAAGGAATGGGCGGAGGTGGGCAAGCCCGACCTGATCGCGCGCGCCCGGGCACGCAAGGACCGCATTCTCGCCTCGGCGGAGCCGCTGGTCGACGCCGCCACCGACAGGGCGATCCGCGCCGCGTTCCGCATCCATTTCTGATGGGGCGGCCGCGCTACGGCTTCGTCGGCCTGGGAAACCTCGGCGGGCATCTGGCGGCGCGGCTGCTCGCGAGGGGCTTCGACCTGACGGTGCATGACCGCGACCCGGCGCCGGCGGAACGGCTGCTGACCATGGGCGCGACCTGGGCGGCGGATCCGGCGGCGGCGGCGCGGGGGCGCGACGGGATCTTCACCTGCCTGCCCTCGCCCAGCGCCTCGGAGGCGGTGCTGGAGCACATCCTCGACGGCGCTTCGCCCGGCACGACCTGGATCGAATGCTCGACGCTCGGCCGCGACGACATCCTGCGGCTGGCGGCGACCGCGGCGGCGCGGGGCGTCGAAACGCTCGAGGCGCCGGTGACGGGAGGCGTGCATCTGGCGGCCCGCGGCGAGATCACCGTGCTCGCCGGGGGCGAGGAGGACCTCTTCGCGCGGCACGAGGCGGCCCTCAGGGCGATGGGCGGGCGGCTCTTCCACATGGGGCCGCTCGGCTCGGCGGCGGTGATCAAGGTCATCACCAACATGCTCGCCTTCACCCATCTGGTTGCCGACGGCGAGGCGCTGATGCTGGCGAAACGCGCCGGGCTCGACCTCGGGCAGGCCTGGGCGGCGATCGCGGCCTCCTCGGGCACGAGCTTCGTGCACGAGACCGAAGGCCAGCTGATCCTCAACGGCAGCTACGACATCGCCTTCACCATGGATCTCGCACTCAAGGACCTGGGCTTCGCGCTGGGTTTCGGCAAGCAATTCGGTGTGCCGCTCGACCTCGCCACCCGCGTGGCGGCGACCTTCGAGGCCGGGCGGGCGGCCTACGGCGGATCGGCCCAGTCGACGCAGGTGGTCAGGTTGCTCGAGGACCGGCTCGGCACCGACCTGCGCGCTGCGGGCTTTCCGGCGCGGCTCGAATAGCCGGCGGGAGGCATGGCGGGGCGGGCCGCGCGGCCCTTACAGCAGAGCAGTCTCCGGGCCGGCGGCCACCGCCGCGTCGATCCAGAGC
>NZ_DAIUBO010000065.1:0-18400 GCF_036846665.1 Amaricoccus sp.
CCCTGGGAGGCCGGCGCTTTCGTCAGCCTCGCCCGGCTCCATGGCGTCGCGGTGGCGGCGGGGTCGTCCTTCGCCATCGGCGAGCCGCCGCGCCATCGCGGCGTGCGCATCTGCCTCGGCGCCGCCTCGGATGACGCGGTGGCGCGGGGTCTGGAAATCCTCGCGCGCCTCGCCCGCAACCGGCCGGAGCAGGATCTGCTCGCCGTCTGATCGCTGGCAGGCTCAATTGTAATGATTCAATAAAAAAATTGACATGCTTTTGTCGCCGTATATTTCTTGGGCAAATATCTGACCTCTGCGCTTCCGCCACCGACAGGGCCGGCTCCCTGCGCGTTGCCGCGCATGGCGGCCGTCGGAACGCGGGGAAACGGCCGAAAGACCCAAGATCCTACAGGGAGAAAAAAGGATGACCGGAAGAAAGAGCGAGATTCTCGGCGCCGTTTCCGCCGTGGCGATGCTGGCCGTCGCCACAGCGGCGCAGGCCGAGACCTGGCGCTACGCCACCGAGGAAGCGGCGGCGGCGGATGTGCAGAACGTCTTCGCCGAGAAGTTCAAGGAGGAGGTCGAGGCCAATTCGGATCACGTGATCCAGCTCTTCCCCTTCGGCACGCTCGGCGAATCCGACGACATCATGGAGCAGACCAAGGCCGGCATCCTGCAGTTCGTCGACCAGTCGCCGGGCTTCACCGGCGCGACCATCCCCGAGGCGCAGGTGTTTTTCGTGCCCTACCTGCTGCCGCAGAACAACGAGGATCTCGTCGAGTTCTTCCGGACTTCGGTGGCCATCAACGAGATGTTCCCCGAGCTCTACGCCCAGCAGGGGCTGGAGCTGCTGACCATGTTCCCCGAGGGCGAGGTCTGCATGACCACCCAGGAGCCGGTCCACAGCCCCGCCGATCTCGACGAGGTGAAGTTCCGGGTGATGACCAACCCGCTGCTGGTCCAGAGCTACGAGGCCTTCGGCGCGGTGCCGACGCCGCTGACCTGGGGCGAGGTCTACGGCGCGCTGCAGACCGGCATCATCCAGGGCCAGGAGAACCCGGGCTTCTTCCTGGATTCGACCAAGATCTACGAGGTGACCGACGTCATCACCTGCATCGGCCACAACAACTTCACCACGGCGGTGATGGCCAACAAGGCCTTCTACGACGGGCTGTCGGAGGAAGATCAGCAGGTGATCCAGAACGCGACCCAGGCGGCGTTCGACTACATCGTCGACTACCAGGCGACGCTCCAGGAGCAGGCGCTGGCGAACATCAAGGAAGCCAAGCCGGACATGGAGATCAACACCCTCGACGCGGCCGAGCGCCAGCCGTTCATGGATGCGGCCGCCGAGGTCGAGGCGACGTTCATCGAAATGACCGGCGACGGCGGCCAGGCGATCCTCGACCAGATGAAAGCCGACCTCGAGGCCGTCCAGTAGCCAGAAAATCGCAGCAGCGCGCCGCGGGCAGGTCTCGCGGCGCGCGCGGACCCGACCAGGCGAGGAGGCATCCTTGAGCGAGCCAACGCCGGCACCGACGTCCCGATCCGAGCGATCACGCTTGGAATCCACGTTGCCGGGTCCGCTCGGCGTGATCGACACCGCCATCGCCCACATCGAGTCGGTCATGCTGGCGGCCGGCGTGCTTCTGATGGCGCTCAATACCGTCGCGAACGTGGTCGGCCGGTTCGTGTTCCGGACCTCGATCTACTTCACCGAGGAGCTCAACAGCATCCTCATCGTCTGGATCACCTTCGCCGGCATCAGCTACGCCGCGCGCCACGGCCGGCATATCCGCATGTCGGCGATCTTCGATGCTTTGCCGCCGCCGGCGCGCAGGGCGATGATGATACTGATCGCTGCCGTAACCTCGGTCTTCATGTTCGGGCTCTGCTGGTATTCCATCGGCTACATCATCACCCTTGCAGGGCAGGGCCGGGTGCTGCCGGCCCTGCAGATCCCGGTCTGGTGGAGCTACGTGTGGGTGCCGGTCGGCTTCTTCATGACCGGGGTCCAGTACGCGCTTACCGCGGTGAAGAATGCGACCGACCCGGACCTCTGGCTCTCGACCCTGGTGCTCGAGGGCTACGAGGAAGACGAGACGGAGATCTGAGCCATGACCGCCACCGTAATGCTGACGATGGTCGCGCTGCTGTTGCTCGGGTTCCCGATGATGATTCCGCTCATCGTCGCCTCCTTCATCGGGTTCTTCGCCCTTTTCGGCGGCTTCGGCCAACTCGAGACCATGGTGCAGCAGATCCTGGCCGGCATCCGGCCCGCTTCGCTGATCGCGGTGCCGATGTTCATTTTCGCCGCCGACATCATGACCCGCGGCCAGTCTGCCGGGCGGCTGATCGACATGGTGATGGCCTTCGTCGGCCACGTGAAGGGCGGGCTCGCGGTCTCGACCGCGGCGGCCTGCACCATGTTCGGTGCGGTCTCGGGCTCGACGCAAGCCACGGTGGTGGCGGTGGGCTCGCCGCTGCGCCCGCGCATGCTCAAGGCGGGCTACAACGACAGCTTCATCCTGGCGCTGATCGTCAACTCGTCCGACATCGCCTTCCTGATCCCGCCGTCGATCGGCATGATCATCTACGGCGTGGTCTCCAACACCTCGATCGCCGAGCTGTTTATCGCCGGGATCGGGCCGGGGCTGCTGATCCTCGTCCTGTTCTCGGCCTACAGCATGTTCTATGCCGTCCGAAACAACGTGCCGACCGAGCCGAAGTCGACCTGGGGCGAGCGCGCCCGGGCGATCCGGCAGGCGCTCTGGCCCCTCGGATTCCCGTTGATCATCATCGGCGGCATCTACGGCGGCATCTTCAGCCCGACCGAGGCGGCAGCGGCCTGCGTGCTCTACGCGCTGGTACTCGAGCTCATCGTGTTCCGCTCGATGAACTTCGCCGACGTTTACGCCACCGCCAAGTCCACCGGGCTCATCACTGCGGTCGTTTTCATCCTCGTCGGTGCCGGGGCGGCGTTCTCCTGGGTGATCAGCTTTGCCCAGATCCCGCAGGCGATCCTCGGCGCGGTCGGGGTGTCGGAGATGGGCCCGATCGGGGTTCTGTTCGTGATCTCGATCGCGTTCTTCATCGGGTGCATGTTCGTCGATCCGATCGTGGTGATCCTGGTCATGGTGCCGATCTTCGCGCCGGTGGTGCAGTCGGTCGGGCTCGATCCAGTGCTGGTGGGCACGATCATCACGCTCCAGGTCGCGATCGGCTCGGCGACGCCGCCCTTCGGCTGCGACATCTTCACGGCCATCGCGGTCTTCAAGCGGCCCTATATCGAGGTGATCCGGGGCACGCCCCCCTTCATCATCATGCTGCTCGGCGTCTCGGTCGCGCTGATCTTCTTCCCGCAGATCGCGCTCTTCCTGCGCGACCTTGCCTTCGCCGATTGAACCCGGGAGGCGGTGCATGTTCACGCGGATCCTGATCCCCTTCGACGGGTCGCCGAGCAGCGCGGAGGCGGTCCGCAAGGGGGCGGCGCTGGCGATGCTCTGCGAGGCCGAGGTGCTGATCCTCACGGTCTTTCACCATCACAGCCTGCTCGAAGCGTCGCTGTCGGTGCGGCGCCCCGAGGACTCGGGAAATGTCGACGACGTGATGCGGGACCATGCCCGCGAGGTGGCCGAGGCGGGGCGCGCGCTCGCGCACGAGGCTGGTGCGAGCGGTGCCCGTGCCTTCGTCAAGGGCGGCCAGCCGGCGCGCAGCATCATCGCCTTCGCGCGCGAGCACGGGGTGGATCTGATCGTGATCGGCAGCAGGGGACTCGGCTCGATCGAAAGCTTCCTGCTGGGCAGCGTGTCGCACAAGGTGACCGGGCTCGCCGATTGCCCGGTCCTCGTCGTCTGATCCCGCGGATGGCGGAGCACGCAGAGGCAGCGACGGTCGAGATCGACGCGGCGCTTTCGTTCGTTCCGCCGGGACGGCCGCGCCGGCTGGGGCTGATCCTGCTCGCGACCGACCTGACGACCGAGCGCGACGTCGCAAGGCTCGTGCCGCCCGACTTGGCGGCGGTGCATGCGACACGGGTGTCCTATTCCAATCCGACGACGCCGGAGAACCTGCGCCGGATGGCGCCGTGGCTGGAAGCGGCGGCGGCGCTGCTGGCGCCGGGCGCGACGCTCGATGCGATCTGCTTCAGCTGCACTGCGGCCTCGGTGGTGATCGGCGACGGCGTCGTCAGCGCGGCGGTGGAGAGGGCGCGGCCGGGGGTGCCGGTGATCACGCCGATCGCCGCGGGCTGCGCCGCGCTGAAGGCGCTCGACGCCCGCCGCGTGGCCCTGCTCACGCCCTATCTGGCGGAGACCACGCGGCCGGTGGCGGCGCGTCTCGTGGCGGAGGGTTTCGAGGTGGTGCGGTCTTCCTGCCTGGGGCTCGAAGATGACCGGGAGATGGCCCGGCTGGAGCCCGCGAGCCTGATCGACGCGGCGGCGCTGGCTGACGATCCGCGGGCCGAGGCGCTCTTTGTCTCCTGCACCGCGCTGCCGGCGCTCGAAGCGGTGGCGGCGATCGAGGCGCGTCTGGGCAAGCCGGTGGTGACCTCGAATCAGGCGAGCATCTGGGCCATGCGCCGGGCCGCGGGGATCGGGGCAGTTCCGGGCGGATACGGCTCTCTCTTCGCGCGGACGGCCCGGGAAGGGTCGGGGCGATGAGCGCGGCGGTCGGACTGCCGGAGATCGAGGCGGCGCGGGCGCGCATCGCGGGGATGATCCGACCGACGCCGGTCGATCCCTCGCCGAGCCTCTCGGAACGGGCCGGGGTTCCGGTCTGGCTCAAGTTCGAGCATCTCCAGCACACTGGGAGCTTCAAGCTTCGCGGCGCGTCGAATGCCGTGGCGCGGCTCGACGAGGCGGCGCGGGCGGGCGGCGTGGCGGCGGCCTCGACCGGCAATCACGGCCGCGCGCTCGCCCATGCCGCACGCAGGGCCGGCGTGCGGGCGGTGATCTGCATGTCCGCGCTGGTGCCGCGCAACAAGGTCGAGGCGATCGAGGCCCTGGGCGCGGAGGCGCGGATCGTCGGGGCGAGCCAGGACGATGCGCAGGTGGAGGTCGACCGGCTGATCGCCGAGGAGGGCATGGTGTCGATCCCGCCCTTCGACCACAGGGACGTGATCGCGGGACAGGGTACGCTGGGCCTGGAGATGATCGAGGCGGTGCCCGAACTCGACACATTGGTCGTGCAATTGTCCGGCGGCGGGCTGATCGCCGGGATCGCGGCGGCGGTGAAGGCGCGTCGGCCGGCGGTGCGCGTCGTCGGCGTCTCGATGGCACGGGGCGCGGCGATGCAGGCGAGCCTCGCGGCGGGACGCCCGGTCCAGGTGGAGGAACTGCCGACGCTGGCCGATTCGCTCGGGGGCGGCATCGGGCTCGACAACCGCCATACCTTCGCCATGGTGCGTGACCTCGTCGACGAGGTGGTGCTGCTCGGCGAGCCGGAGATCGCCGCCGGCCTCCGGCATTGCTACTGGCAGGAGCGCCAGGTGGTCGAAGGCGCGGGTGGGGCGGGCGTGGCGGCGATGCTGGCGGGCAGGGTCGCGGCGCGGGGGCCGGTGATGCTGCTCCTGAGCGGCGGAAACATCGACATGAAATTGCACCACCGCATCGTCTCCGGCGAGGACGTGGATGTGGCCGTGGAGGAGGCGCCGTGCCCGGAATCCGGATCCTGACCGAACGCGACCTGCGCGGGCTCGTGCCGCTCGACCTCGCGGCGGTGGATTGCATCGAGGAGGGGTTCCGCGCGCTCAGCGGCGGGAAGGTGGTGATGCCGCCGATCCTGTCCATGGCCATCGCCGAGGCGAACGGCGAGGTCGATGTCAAGACCGCCTACGTGCCGGGGCTGCCGAGCTTCGCGCTGAAGGTCTCGCCGGGCTTCTTCGACAATCCCGCGCTGGGGCTTCCCTCGACATCCGGCCTGATGATCCTGTTCTCGGCGAAGACCGGGCAGGTCCAGTCGCTGCTGCTCGACAACGGCTATCTGACGGATGTGCGGACCGCGGCGGCGGGGGCGGTGGCGGCCCGGCATCTGGCGCGCGCGGATTCGGGCGTGGCGGCGATCCTCGGCAGCGGGTTGCAGGCGCGCATGCAGCTGCGGGCGCTGGCGCTGGTGCGGCCGATCCGCGAGGCGGTGTTCTGGGGGCGCGACGGGGAGAAGACTGCGGTGGTGGCCCGGGAGATGGCCGAAGCGCTCGGCATCGCGGCGCGGGCGGAGCGCGATCCGGCGGCGGCGGTGCGCGGGGCCGACGTGATCGTCACCACCACGCCCGCGAGGGCGCCGGTGCTGCGCGCCGACTGGCTGCGGCCGGGGCAGCATGTCACTGCCATGGGGTCGGACCAGCACGACAAGAACGAACTAGAGCCCGGCTGTCTCCTGCGGGCCGATCTCTACGTTCCCGACCGGCTCTCGCAGACCCGCGGCCTCGGAGAGTTGCGCAGCGCGATCGCCGCCGGGCTGGTCGCGGCGGATGCGGAATTCGCCGAACTGGGCGACATCGTGGCGGGCATGGCGGCGGGCCGCACCGGCCCGGAGGCGATCACCATCGCCGACCTGACCGGGACCGGCGTGCAGGACACCGCCATCGCGACCCTCGCCGCGGCGCGGGCCGAATCCGCCGGGGCGGGAAGCGATTTCGAAACCTGACGACGAGAGGGGGCCAGAGCATGGGCGATGTCCAGCTGCATTTCAGCCGAGAGGAATATGCGCAGCGGATCGCGCGTACCCGGGCCGCGATGGAAGCGAAGGGCGTGGATCTGATCCTCGTCTCCGACCCCTCGAATATGGCCTGGCTGACCGGCTACGACGGCTGGTCCTTCTATGTGCATCAATGCGTGCTGCTGGCGCTCGACGGCGAGCCGGTCTGGTTCGGCCGCGGGCAGGACGGCAACGGGGCGAAGCGGACCTGCTTCATGGAGCACGCGAACATCATCGGCTACCCGGACCACTACGTGCAATCGACCGAGCGGCACCCGATGGACTACCTCGCCGCGCGCATCGCGGAACGGGGCTGGGACCGCGGGCGGATCGGCGTCGAGATGGACAATTACTGGTTCTCCGCAGCGGCTTATGGGGCATTGCAGAAGCACTTGCCGAACGCGCGATTCGTCGACGTGACCGCGCTGGTCAACTGGCAGCGGGCGGTGAAGTCCGAGCGGGAGCTGGACTACATGCGCAAGGCCGCGCGCCTCGTGGAGCGGATGCATGCCCGGATCGCGGAGGTCGCGGAGCCGGGGCTGCGCAAATGCGACCTGGTGGCCGAGATCTACGATGCCGCCCTGCGCTACGACGAGGATCTCGGGGCGGGGGGCGATTATCCAGCCATCGTGCCGCTGCTTCCCTCGGGCGAGGATGCGGCGGCGCCGCATCTGACCTGGGACGACGCACCGATGCGGGCGGGCGAAGGCACCTTCTTCGAGATCGCCGGAGTCTATCGCCGCTACCATTGCCCGCTGTCGCGCACGGTCTTTCTCGGGCGCCCGCCGGCGCATTTCCGCGAGGCCGAGAAGGCGGTGCTGGAGGGCATGGATGCCGGGCTCGAGGTGGCGAAGGCGGGCAATCGCTGCGAGGACATCGCAAATGCCTTCTTCGCGGTCCTGAACCGCCACGGCATCGCCAAGGACAACCGGACCGGCTATCCGATCGGGCTCTCCTATCCGCCCGACTGGGGCGAGCGGACCATGTCGCTCCGGCCCGGCGACCGGACGGTGATGCAGGCGGGCATGACCTTCCATTTCATGACCGGGCTCTGGATGGAGGGCTGGGGCCTCGAGATCACCGAGAGCATCGTGATCGGCGACGAGGGGCCGGAATGCCTCGCCGACGTGCCGCGGCGGCTCACGGTCAAGGAGTAGCGTCATGCTGCAATCCCAGCCGATGCCGGTAAGCCCGATCGTGGCCGGCGTGCCATTCGACGAAGACGGCGTGCATCACGGCTTCCTGCGCATGCCCTACAGCCGGGACGACAGCGCCTGGGGCTCGGTGCTGATCCCGATCACGGTGGTGCGGAACGGCGAGGGACCGACGGCGCTCCTGACCGGGGCCAACCACGGCGACGAATACGAGGGGCCGGTAGCCCTGCAGGCCCTCGCGATGGAGCTGAAACCCGAAGAAGTCCGGGGCCGGGTAATCATCGTGCCCTTCATGAACGCGCCGGCCTTCCGGGCGGGGACGCGAACCTCGCCCATCGACCGGGGTAATCTCAATCGCAGTTTTCCAGGACGGGCGGACGGGACGCCAACCCAGAAGATCGCGGATTATTTCGCCTCGACGCTCGCGCCGATGGCCGATTTCGTCCTCGACTTCCATTCGGGAGGAAAGACGCTCGATTTCGTGCCCTTCGCCGCGGCGCACAGGCTCGACGCGAAGGTCCAGGAGGAAGCCTGCATCGACGCGATGCGGGCCTTCAACGCACCCTACTCGATGGTGCTTCTGGAGATCGACAACGTCGGCATGTTCGACACCACCGTCGAGGCGCTGGGCAAGGTCTTCGTCTCGACCGAGCTCGGGGGCGGTGGCACGGCCACGGCCCGGTCGATCGGGATCGCGAAGAAGGGTGTGCGCAACTTCCTGATTCATGCCGGCATCCACAAAGGCGATCCGGAGACCGCACCCAGCATCGACCTCGACATGCCCGACGGCGATTGCTTTGTCTTCGCCGAACATGACGGGCTGATCGAGCCGCTCGCCGATCTCGGCGCGCCGGTGGAGAAGGGCGCGGAGATCGCGCGGGTCTGGCCGGTCGAGCGGACCGGCCAGACGCCCGTGGTCTATCACGCGCGGCGCGCGGGCCTGCTGACGGCCCGGCATTTTCCCGGGCTGGTGAAATCCGGCGATTGCCTCGCGGTGACCGCGGTCGTGGTGGAATAGGCGCCGCCCACTTCTCGCACTCCGGGGTGACAAGCGCGCCCCGATCGGCAATATCTGCCGTCGCGGGTCCGGGGAGGCCAGGCGGGAGGATGGGATGCAGGAAGTCGGGCTGGTCGGTCTGGGGACGATGGGCGCGGCGCTGGCGCTCAACATCGCCGAAAAGGGATTTCGCGTCGCGGTGAACAACCGCACGACGTCGGTGATCGGGGAATTCGTCGCCGGCGCGGGGCCATTGGCGGAGCGGGTCGCGCCCTGCCCGACGCTCGCCGATCTCGCCGCCGCGCTCAAGACGCCGCGGGCGGTGATCCTGATGGTGCCGGCGGGCGAACCGGTCGATGCGATGATTGCGGCGCTGCGCGAGGTGCTGGGGCCCGACGACCTGATCATCGACGCGGGCAACGCCAATTTCCGCGACACGCGCCGGCGGGCGGCGGAGGCCGAGGCGGCGGGGCTGCCCTTCCTCGGCATCGGCGTCTCCGGCGGCGAGGAGGGGGCGCGGCACGGGCCCTCGATCATGGGCGGGGGGGCCAAGGCCGGCTGGGACCGGGTGGCGCCGGTGCTCGAGGCGATCTCGGCCAAGTTCGAGGGCACGCCCTGCGCCACCTGGATGGGACCCGACGGCGCGGGACATTTCGTCAAGACCGTGCACAACGGCATCGAATACGCCGACATGCAGATGATCGCCGAGGTCTACGGCATCATGCGCGACGGGCTGGGCATGACGGCGGGCGAGATCGGCGCGGTCTTCGCGCGCTGGAACGAGGGGCCGCTGGCCTCCTATCTGGTGGAGATCGCGGCCAAGGTCGCGGATACGGTGGATACGAAGACCGGCAAGCCGCTGCTCGACGTGATCCTCGACCGGGCCGGGCAGAAGGGCACGGGGCGCTGGACCGCAATCGAGGCGCAGCATCTCGCGGCACCCGTGACTGCGATCGAGGCGGCCGTGGCTGCGCGCAACCTCTCGGCACGGCTCGAGGAACGAAAGGCGGGCGAGGCGATCTTCGGCGCGGCGCCGGAGCGGATCACCGGCGATGCCGGGCTGGTTCCGGCGCTGGAGCAGGCGCTGCTGGCGGGAAAGATCGCGAGCTATGCCCAGGGCTTCGGGCTGCTCGTCGCGGCCTCGGGGGAATACGGCTGGGCGGTGCCGCTGCCGGAGGTGGCGAAGGTCTGGCGCGCGGGCTGCATCATCCGCTCGGCGATGCTCGACGACATGGCCCGGGCTCTGTCCGAGCATCCGGGCACGAACCTGATGTTCGCGCCGAGCTTCGCGGAGCGGATGAAGGCGAGCCATGGCGCGCTGCGCCGGGTGGTCTCGGTGGCGGCGCTCTCGGGCAATCCCGCGCCGGCGCTCGGAGCGGCGCTGGCCTATTTCGATGCGATGCGCACCGGCCGGGGCACCGCCAACATGATCCAGGGCCAGCGGGATTTCTTCGGGCTCCATTCCTTCGAGCGCATCGACGAAAGCGGCGGCCACCACGGGCCCTGGGCGCGCGGCTGAAGCCGTTTGCGGAAATGCGTTGCGCAGCTGGCGGCGCGGGGGCGCCGTGCCTTCCGGGGACCGGCCGCGCCTACAGCAGGGTTCCGAGCGCGACGAGGCCCGCGCCGACCGCTGCGCCGCCGAGGCCGTAGACCCAGCCCGGCGGGCGGCGGCGGTCGGGCGGCGGCGGCGGCGCGCTCGCCCGGATCAGCGCCGCCTCCGCCATGGCCGGCAGGCGGGGCCCGAAGCGCGACAGCACCCGGAGGGTGGCGGCGAGGTCGCGGGTGACCGCCGCCGGCCCGAGGTTGCGCGCGATATAGTCGGTGACGACAGGGCGCGAGGTCTCCCACATGTTCATCGAGGGGTCGAGGCTGCGGGCGACGCCTTCGACGACCACCATGGTCCGCTGGAGCAGGATGAGCTCGGTGCGGGTCTGCATGCCGAAGCGCTCGGTCACCTCGAAGAGATGCGCCAGCAGCCGGGCCATGGAGATGCGAGTGGCGTCCTGGCCGAAGATCGGCTCGCCGACCGAGCGCAGCGCCTGGGCGAAGGCCTCCATGTTGCGGTCGGGCGGCACGTAGCCGGCTTCGAAATGCACCTCAGCGACGCGGGCGAAGTCCTTGCGAAGAAAGCCGATGAGAATCTCGGCATAGACCCTGCGGGTATAGGCGTCGATGCGCCCCATGATGCCGAAGTCGAGCGCGACGATCGCGCAGTCGGGGCCGAGCTTGAGATTGCCCTGGTGCATGTCGGCGTGAAAAAAGCCGTCGCGCAGCGCGTGGCGCAGGAAGGACTGGATGATGCGCTCGGCGAGGCGCACGAGGTCGGTTCCCGATGCCTTGAGCGCTGTCACGTCGCCCATGTTGATGCCGGCCGCCCATTCGAGCGTCATGACGCGGCGGCCGGTCGCGGGCCAGACCACCGCCGGCACGCGGAAATCCGAATCCCGCTCGGTATTGGCGCGGAACTCTGCGGCGGCGGCGGCCTCCATGCGCAGGTCGAGCTCGCCCAGCACGACGCCCTCGAAATGCTCGATGACCGCGCGCGGGCGCAGCCGGCGGGTGAAGGGCGCCAGCGTCTCGATCATGCGCGCGGCGAAATAGAAGGCGTCGACGTCGCGCAGGAAGGCACGCTCGATTCCGGGCCGCAGCACCTTGACCGCCACGTCCTGTCCGGTCGCGCGCATGGTGGCGCGGTGGACCTGTGCCAGCGAGGCGGCGGCGATGGGTTCGGAGAAGTCGGAGAAGACGGCATCGACCGGCTGGCCGAGTTCGCGGGCAACGGCGGCGCGGGCTTCGTCGAGCGGAAAGGGCGGCAGCTTGTCCTGAAGCACGGTGAGCTGGCTCGCCAGGTCGTGGCCGACCACGTCGGGACGCGTCGAGAGCAGCTGGCCGAACTTGATGTAGGCCGGACCGAGCGCGGTCAGCGCGCGAAGGATAGGTGGCTGTGTCGGGTCGCCGGTGTAGCCGAGCCACTGGAAGGGCCAGCCGAGAACGCGCGCTGCGATGCGCAGCGAGGGCGGCGCGTCCATGGCTTCGAGCACCAGCCGCATGGCGCCGGTGCGCTCGAAGGTCGCGCCGGTGCGGATCAGCCGCCAGAGATTGTGCGGGCCGCGCAAGTCAGAGCTTCCAGCCGGAATGCAGCGCGGCGACGCCCATGGAGAGATTGCGCCAGGCGACGTTCCCGAAGCCCGCGCGGCGGATCATCTCCGCGAAGGGCTCCTGGGCGGGAAAGCGTCGGATCGACTCGACGAGGTACTGGTAGCTGGCGCGGTCTCCGACAATGGTTTGGCCCAGGGCGGGGATCACGTTGAAGGAATAGCGGTCGTAAAGCCAGCGCAGCCCCTCGACCGGCACGCGGCTGAACTCGAGCGCGAGGAAGCGCCCGCCGGGGCGCAGCACCCGGAAGGCCTCGGCGAGCGCGTCCTCGATCCGCGTCACGTTGCGGATGCCGAAGGAGATCGTATAGGCGTCGAAGCGCGAATCGGGGAACGGCAGCTGCATCGCGTCGCCCGCGATCCAGTCGATGCGCCCGGCGCGGCCGGCCTTCTCCGCACGGGCCCGGCCCTCGGCCAGCATGCTCTCGGTCATGTCGAGGACCGTGACATGGCCGCGATCCTTCACGCGGTCGAGGAAGCGGAAGGCGATGTCGCCGGTGCCGCCGGCCACGTCGAGCAGCTCCATGTCCGGCCGGGGTGCGAGCCAGTCCAGCGCCGCCTGCTTCCAGAGGCGGTGGATGCCGAGGCTCATGGCGTCGTTCATGATGTCGTAGCGCGTGGCGACGGAAGTGAAGACGCCGTGCACGCGGCCGGCCTTGTCGGCCTCGGGGATGGTCTCGAAGCCGAAATGGGTGGTCGGCGCCTCGGGGTCCGTCATGGTGGAGCGGTCTTTCTGTCGGTCGAGCCAATGCTTATAAGGCGGGACCGGCGGGTTACAACCGTCACGCCGGCCGGAGGGGACTTGCCGGAACTGCCCGAGGTCGAAACCGTGCGGCGCGGACTGGCGCCGGTGCTTGAGGGAAACCGCATCCTGCGGGCGGATGTCCGGCGGCCGGATCTGCGCTGGCCGTTTCCGCCGCGCATGGCCGAGCGGCTGGAGGGCGCGCGGGTCGAGCGGCTCGGGCGGCGGTCGAAATACCTGCTGGCCGATCTCGATTCGCGCGAGACGCTGATCGTGCATCTCGGCATGTCCGGCCGGTGGCTGGTGTCGGGCGTGCGGCTCGGCGTCTTCCACCACGCGCTCGCCGCGCCGGAGAAGCACGATCACGTGATCCTCGACATCGAGGGCGGCGGGCGGCTGACCTTCAACGACGCGCGGCGGTTCGGGGCGATGGATCTCTGGCCGACGCAAGACCTCGAGGCGCACCGGCTGCTGGCGGTGCTGGGGCCGGAGCCGCTGGGAAACGCCTTCGACGGGCGGTATCTCGCCGAACGGCTGGCCGGGCGGAAGACGCCGGTCAAGGCGGTGCTGCTCGACCAGCGGGTCGTGGCGGGGCTCGGGAACATCTATGTCTGCGAGGCGCTGTGGCGGGCCGGGATCTCGCCGCTGGCGCCGGCGCGCGATGTCGATGCGGCGGCCGCCGAGCGGCTGGCCGTGGCGATCCGCCTGGTGCTCGAAGCGGCGATCGCGGCGGGCGGCTCGTCCTTGCGCGACTATCGCCAGGCGGACGGCGAGCTGGGATATTTCCAGCATTCCTTCGCGGTCTACGGCCGGGAGGGCGCGGCCTGCGCCCGGCCGGGCTGCGGCGGCCTTGTCGCGCGGGCGGTCCAGGGGGGGCGCTCGAGCTACTTCTGTCCGCGCTGCCAGCGGCGGGCTTGATCGCGGGCGCCGCCTGCGATTACCGTCCCGGCGAACCATCCTGCGAGGAGAGCGACCGTGGCCTATGAAACGCTGGTCGTCGAGACCGGGGACCATATCGGCGAAATCCGTCTCGACCGGCCCGATGCGATGAACGCGCTCAATGCCGAGCTTCTGCGCGAGCTCGCCGCGGCCATCGGCGAACTGGACGCCTCGCACCGTGTCCGGGCGATCATCGTCACCGGATCCGACAAGGCCTTCGCCGCCGGCGCGGACATCAAGGAGATGGCCGACAAGTCCTTCGTGGACATGATGCTCGACGATTATTTCACCGGACCGACGGAAGCCATCATGGCCTGCCGCAAGCCGATCATCGCCGCGGTGGCGGGCTATTGCCTCGGCGGCGGATGCGAGCTGGCGATGCTCTGCGATTTCATCATCGCCGCCGACACGGCGAAGTTCGGCCAGCCGGAGGTCAACCTGGGCGTGATCCCCGGACTCGGCGGTACCCAACGGCTGGTGCGCTCGATCGGCAAGTCGAAGGCGATGGAGATGTGCCTGACCGGGCGCTTCATGGATGCCGAGGAGGCCGAGCGTGCGGGGCTGGTCAGCCGGGTGGTGCCGGCCAAGGATCTGATGCAGGAAGCCCGCGCCACAGCCGCGAAGATCGCGGAGAAATCGCCGCTGGCGGTGCGCGCGGCCAAGGAGAGCGTGAACCGCAGCTTCGAGACCACGCTGCGCGAGGGGCTGCTGTTCGAGCGCCGGCTCTTCGATGCGCTCTTCGCCACCGAGGACCAGGCCGAGGGCATGGCGGCCTTCCTGGAGAAGCGCTCCCCGCAGTTCCGCGGGAAATAGCGCGGCGCGGCGGCGGAATGGTCTGTTGACTCGCCGCGTCGCTCCGCGTAGAGGGGCGCTTCGAAATTCCCGTGACCGAAGAGACGGATCCGCGACATGGCAAATTCGCCGTCATCCAAGAAACGCGCGCGCCAGACCGAGCGCCGCACCGCAGTGAACAAGGCGCGTCGCTCCCGCATGCGGACCTTCGTGCGCAAGGTCGAGGAAGCGCTTTCCTCGGGCGATCAGGCTGCCGCCGCCGAGGCGCTGCGCCTGGCCCAGCCCGAGATCATGCGCTCGGTGAGCAAGGGCATCCTGCACAAGCGGACTGCCAGCCGGAAGGTCTCCAGGCTCGCGGGACGGGTGAAGGCCCTGGGCGCCTGAGGGCAGGCGGCCAACCGCCTCGCGCATAGGGCGCGCCCTTCGGGGCGCGTTTTTTTTCGCATGCTTTCCCGGATGTTCCGCCTTCGGTCCAGTTGTCGCATGCGGGTCACTTGGCTATCCTTGCGGCCACGGATCGAATCCCGTTCGACCGCGACCCCTAGTAGAACTAAGTCGTTTTCCGAGTACCCTGAGTATTTTTTGCCACAGGGCCGTCGCATCTGAACATGATTGCTGGATGAACTTTGCGACGGGCCTTCGGGTCGAAGAAGATCGGACGAGCGTTTAGATTCCACGAATCGATCGAATCCGCACCGGACCGGCTTTCGGTTAAGCGGATCAGAATATGATGGGGAGAGACGACGATGCGGCGGGCGGCGCGGGTTTCGGATTCGATGTGCCGGGTCTTCAGGAGCCGGCCCTCGCGATGCGGGGCCGCGACCGGATCCGGCGCCCGCGCGGTCACGTTCGTGCCGCCTCGCTCGGCATCAGAGGAGGCGAGATGACCCGGCCGGCCGCGATGCGAGACCTGGAGTCACCTGCCGATACCTGGGGCCGGCTCCGGGGAGCCATGCAGGGCCAGATCGGCAAGGATCCCTACAAGAACTGGATCGATCCGCTGGTCTTTCTCGGCGCGGAGAACGGGGTTGCGCAATTCGCGGCGCCGACCAGCTTCGTCGGGACCTGGGTGTCGCGCAACTACGGCGAGGCGATCCGGCAATTGCTGGTCAAGGACGGGATCCCGGCGAGCCGGCTCTCGTTCTGCGTGCAGGCCCCGGAGGCGCCGGCCGTCGCCGTCGAGGTCCCGCCGGCCGCGGCCGCGGTGGGCGTGGAAGCCCCGCAGGCGGCGGAGAGCGATCTGCCGACCTCGCCGCTCGACACGCGCTTCACCTTCGAGAATTTCGTGGTGGGCAAGCCGAACGAGCTCGCCCATGCCGCCGCGCGCCGCGTGGCCGAGGGCGGCCAGGTGACCTTCAACCCGCTCTTCCTCTACGGCGGGGTGGGGCTCGGCAAGACGCATCTGATGCATGCCATCGCCCACGAGGTGCGGCGGACGCGCTGCGATGCCCGGGTGCTCTATCTCTCCGCCGAGCAGTTCATGTACCGCTTCGTGGTGGCGCTGCGACAGAAGGACATGCAGGGCTTCAAGGAGATCTTCCGCTCGGTCGACATGCTGATGGTCGACGACGTGCAGTTCATCTCCGGCAAGGAATCGACCCAGTCCGAGTTCTTCCACACCTTCAACGTGCTGATCGACCAGCAGAAGCAGATCGTGATTTCCGCCGACCGGGCACCGGGCGAGATCGAGGGGCTCGAGGAGCGCATCAAGTCGCGGCTGCAATGGGGCCTCGTCGTCGACCTGCACCCAACCGACTACGAATTGCGGCTTGGCATCCTGCAGTCCAAGGCCGAGACGCATCTGGCGCAGAATCCCGGCGTGACCGTGGGCCCGGGCGTGCTGGAATTCCTCGCGCACCGCATCTCGTCGAACGTGCGGGTGCTGGAGGGCGCGTTGACGCGGCTCTTCGCCTTCGCGAGCCTCGTGGGGCGCGAGATCAATCTCGACATGGCGCAGGAATGCCTCGCCGATATCCTGCGCGCCTCCGAGCGCAAGGTCACCATCGACGAGATCATCCGCAAGGTCGCCGACCATTATACCCTGCGGATCTCGGATCTGATGTCGGCGCGGCGTGCCCGGGCGGTCGCCAGGCCCCGCCAGGTGGCGATGTATCTCGCCAAGACCCTGACCACGCGCAGCCTGCCCGACATCGGGCGCCGCTTCGGCGGGCGGGACCACACCACGGTCATTCACGCGATCCGCAAGATCGAGGAGCTCAAGGTGAGCGACGCCCAGATCGCGGAGGACGTGGAACTGCTGCGGCGGATGCTGGAGGCCTGAAGCCGGCTCGGCTCCGCCGGCGTGGTGAGTTCGAAGGGGCTTCCCGCGGCGCTTGCCCTTTCCCGGTAATCCGGTAACGTGCCGTTCCGCGCAACCGCAACGGGACCGTGCGCCCGGATCTCTAACGGTGGATGTCATGAAACTCAGCATGGAGCGTAGCGCCCTTCTCCGGGCCATGAGCCGGGCGCAATCGGTCGTGGAGCGGCGCAATACCATTCCGATCCTCGGCAACGTGCTGATCGAGGCCGAGGGCGAGCAGGTGAGCTTCCGCGCCACCGATCTCGACATCGAGGTCGTCGACCGGGCGCGGGCCATGGTCGGCCAGGCCGGCGCGACCACCGTCTCGGCGCATACGCTCCACGAGATCGTGCGCAAGCTCCCCGACGGGGCCATGGTGGAACTGAGTGACGACGGCATCTCCGGCCGGCTCGAAGTGCGGGCGGGGCGGTCGCATTTCAGCCTCGCGACCCTGCCGCGCGAGGATTTCCCGATCATGGCCTCGAGCGAATATTCCAGCAACTTCGCCTGTCCCTCGCCGGTGCTGCGGCGCCTGTTCGACAAGGCGAAATTCGCGATCTCGACCGAGGAGACGCGGTACTACCTCAACGGCGTCTACCTGCATGCGGCGACGGGGGTCGACGGTCCGGTGCTGCGCTGCGTGGCGACCGACGGGCACCGGCTGGCGCGCATCGACGCGGCGCTGCCCGAGGGGGCCGAGGGATTGCCGGGGGTGATCGTGCCGCGCAAGACCGTGGGCGAGCTGCGCAAGCTGCTCGACGACGACGAGATGGCCATCGCGGTCTCGGTGAGCGAGACCAAGGTGCGCTTCGCCACGCCGGAGGTCACCCTGACCTCGAAGGTCATCGACGGCACCTTCCCCGATTACGCGCGGGTGATCCCCACCGGCAATTCCCGGCGGCTCGAGGTCGATGCGGCGGAATTCGCCCAGGCCGTCGACCGCGTGGCGACGGTGTCCTCGGAGCGGTCACGGGCGGTGAAGATGGCGATCGAGGAGGACCGGCTGGTGCTCAGCGTCAACGCGCCCGACACCGGTGCCGCGGACGAGGAGCTGGCGGTGGCCTATGCCGACGAACGGCTCGAGATCGGCTTCAATGCCAAGTACCTCCTGGAGATCGCCGGACAGGTGGACCGGGAGAACGCGGTCTTCATGTTCAATTCCGCCGGCGATCCGACGCTGATGCGCGAGGGCAACGACGAATCCGCCGTCTATGTCGTGATGCCCATGCGGGTCTGAACCGGGATGGCGGCCGGCCTGGCCGTCACCCGGCTGCGATTATCGCATTTCCGTTCGCATCGGGGCGCGGATCTCGTGTTCGACGGGCGCCCGGTGGCGGTCTTCGGGCCGAACGGTGCGGGCAAGACCAACCTGATCGAAGCGATCTCGCTGCTGTCGCCCGGGCGTGGGCTGCGCATGGCGGCGCCGGAAGACCTCGCCCGCAGGCCGGAGCGGCTGGGCTGGAAGGTGGTCGCCCGGGTTCTCGCCCCCGATGGCCTGCACGAGGTCGAGACCTGGTCGGAGGGGGAGCGGCGGCAGGTCGTCATCGATGGCAAGCAGGCACCGCAGGCGGCGCTGGCGCGCCTCCTGCGGCTCTTGTGGCTGACGCCCTCGATGGACCGGCTGTGGATGGAAGCGGCGGGCGG
>NZ_DAIUBO010000066.1:0-18003 GCF_036846665.1 Amaricoccus sp.
ATCGGCTCCGCGTGACGGAAGCGCTCCGCCAATCGCCCATTGCTCCGTCGGCGCAGCCGCGCCAGTTTGACCGCCGGACTCCAGCTTCGGGCAAGAGCAACTCGATTGCGTGGCTCGCTCACCAGCTGATCGGGCTGCCTACCCAAAAGCGACCCGGTGCCGTGTGGTGACAGTGTTAGAAATTTTCGAACGATGAATAGAGTATTATTCTATGGCTTGAAAGGCCCGGCGCGGCTATAAAACCCCTGTGCAGCAATGGGCAGTGGGTTGCGCGACCGGAAGGGGCGAGGGGAGCGCGCCTTCCGGTCGCCAGCTGCCGCTCGACGCGGCGCAGACGATCCCGAGACCATCGACGCGACAGGATCCGGGCCGGGACATGCTTCCGGCCGAAGGCTGCCGGCTGCGCGACCCTCGGGCCCGTCCCGGAAAACCTTGGCACGAGGGAGCAAGCCATGAACCTGACACGACGCAACGTCCTGACCGCGATGAGTGCCGCGGCAATCATCGCCCCGGCGCTGGCGGCACCGGCGCTGGCGCAAGGAGGCGGCAATGCACCCCTGAAAATCAACCTGCTGCTGAACAGCGGAATTGCCGGCCCGCATGCCTTCTTCTGTCTGGCAAACCAGCGTGGCTATTTCAAGGAAGCCGGGCTCGAGGTCGAGTTCGCGCCGGGCGACGGCGCCGCCTCGGTCGTGCCTCGGGTTCCGATCGAGGGCTTCGATGCCGGCTATGGCGACGTGAACATGCTGATCAAGCTGGCCGCGCTGCGTCCCGAGAACTGCCCCAAGGTCGTGCATGTCGCCTTCAGTGGCACGCCGCTGACCATCGCCGTGCGCAAGGACGGGCCGATCAAGGAAGCCAAGGATCTGGCCGGCAAGGTCATCATCGGCCACCCGCAGGATGCCGCCATCGAGGCCTTCCCGCCCTATGCGGTTGCCGGTGGTCTGGACCCGCATGCAGTCCATATCCTGCGCTCGAATGCCAGCATGGCGCTGAACTCGAAGGAAGTGATCGACGGCAATGTCGATGGCGTCTTCGGCTTCGTGAACACCGTCATCGCCGCCCTGCGCGGGATCGATATCGACGCGCGCGAGCATCTGGACTTCCTGGAGTTCACCGATCTGGTGCCGGAACTCTACGGCAACGCGCTGATGTTCAGCCCGGCCTTCATCGAGGAAAACCCCGAGGCGGTGCGGGCCTTCGTGGCCGCCGTCAACCGTGGCATCATCGAAACCATCGCCGATCCCGATGCCGGGCTTGCCGCCGTCGCCGAGATGTCGCCGAAATACCGTCCCGAGGTCGACGGCCCGCGCCTCATGGGCACGCTGGAGATGGAGATGAACCATCCCGATGCCGCGGTCCATGGCATCGGCGACGCCACCGACGAACGGATCGCCCGCTCGATCAGCCTGATGGTCGATTCGGCCGGCCTGCCGCGCTCGCCCGCGCCGGAGGAGATCTTCACCCGCGAGTTCCTGCCGCCGCTGGAAGAGCGCGCCCGCCCGGTGGGCTGAAGGCGATATCCGTTTCAATCAGGAGGGACATGATGAAGCGACATTGTGCCGTGGCCGCCTTGCTGGCGGGCATGACGATTGCGACCGCGCCGGCCCTGCATGCGCAGGACGCCGATGCGGAGGACGGCGGCCTCCAGAAGGTGCGGCTACTGATGAACTCCGGCTATACCGGCGCCAATGCCTGGCTGCCGCTCGCCGACGATCTGGGCTTCTTCGCGGATGAGGGAATCGAGATCGAGTTCGTCGCCGGCAAGGGCGCCTTCACCGCCGCGCCGCGCATGGTCGAAGAGGGCTATGATTTCGGCTATGGCGATTTCCAGGCGCTGATCGAGGCCTCGGCGCGGGATCCCGAAACCGCACCGATCGGGGTCTATGTGGTCATGGAGAACTCGCCCTCCGTGATCGCGGTCTCCGCCGCCTCGGACATCGAGACGCCCGCCGATGTGGCCGGGAAGAAGATGACCGCGCATCCCACCGATGTCGGGCTGAACACCTTCGAGCAATTCGCCAGCAAGGCCGGCATCGACGCTAAGTCGATCACCGCGACCGGGCTGGACGCCGGCTGGGCCGAGCTGCTGACCCTGCTCAAGGACGGCGAGACCGACGGTCTCTTCGGCTATATCTCGACCATTTCGGCGGCGGTGCGGCTGAACGGGGACGAGGTCGGGTCCGAAGTCCGCTTCCTCGAGTTCAAGGACGTGGTGCCGGAACTCTACGGCAGCGTGCTGATGGTCGCGCCGGGCTTCGCCGAAGGCAATCCGGAGGCGGCGCAGGGCGTCGTCAACGCCTTCAATCGGGGCGTGATGGCGGCGGTCTGCGATCCCGATGCGGCGATCGCGGCTCTGGTCAAGCGCGACGACACCCGCGACCCGGTGGTCGAGCGCTTGCGCCTCGTGGAGACCATCCGCGAGGACATGGGCGGCGCCGACAAGCTGGCCGCCGGGATCGGCGAGTTCGACAGCGCCCGCGTCGAATCCCTGCTGGCGATGACCGCCGAGACGCGCGGCCTGGCGCGGCAGCCGACGGTGGACGAGGTGACCACCGCCGCCTTCCTGCCGGATCTCGAGCTGCGCCAGGCGGTGATCGACGCCGCGCCCTGCAAGGCGCTGTGATCGCCCGCTGACGGCATGCGCGGCCATCCGGCCGCGCTTGCCCGAACTTGCCGCCACGGCCCCGGGGTCGCACATGGTCGCCGCGGGGCATCCGGGCGGCCGTTTCATTTTGGGAGAGACGACATGTACGACGACAGGTTCATGCTGCGGGCGATCGAAATTTCGGCCCGCGCGCTCGAGGAGCCGGGCACCGAACCCTTCGGCGCCGTCGTGGTCCGGGACGGGCGCATCCTGGGCGAGGGGATCAACCGTTCCTTGCAGAATTTCGATCCGACCTCGCATGGCGAGACCGAGGCGATCCGCGATGCCTGCCGCAATCTGCAGAGCGTCGATCTGCGCGGTTGCGATCTCTACACCAGCTGCGAGCCCTGCGCGCTCTGCGTTGCGGCCATGGAAATCGCCGGCATCGCGCGGCTCTACTACGCGGCGAACCTGGCGCAATCCAACGCGGCGCTGGAACAGTTGCCGCAGGAACAGCGGTTTCCGATCGATTCCGAGCATGTGCGGCGGGAATCCGGCCGGAGCTTGCAGGAACGCTCGATGCCCTCGGAACAGGCCCATGCCGCCGAGGCGGTCAGGGTCCTGACCGACTGGGCCGAACGCGCCCGCCGGCGGGCCTCAGCGGCAGGGCGCGCTACCTGAAGGACCGCCCGCGGCGCGGGGCATCTGGACCATCGTTTCAGGAGCTCGCTCCCTCTCCTTCGACCGACCCGCAGTTGCGACGAGGGCAACGCCCGGCCCGGAGCTTGGGCGAACGGGACCCCGGTGCCGAATGCGATCCCCCGGCAGGGGCCACCGGCCTGAAACGATTGCGGCCCCCGGGGCATCATCCGCTGCCCCGAGGGTCGCGACACGATCCGACCTTGGGGAAATGCAGCGGCCGCCTATGCTGCGGGGTGGGGGGCGGCCGCTGCTGTGCGGATCACGTCATTCCTTGATGCCGGCGGCCTCGATCAGCGGGGCCCAGACCTCGATCTGCTTGGCGACGAAATCGGTGTATTCCTCGGAAGACATGGCGGTATGGGTGATGCCGAGTTCGGTCAGCCGGGCCACGACCTCGGGGTCGGAAAAGATCGCCAGCACGGTGTCGTGGATGGTCTGGGTCATCTCCGGGTCCATCCCGGCGGGACCGGAGAGACCGACCCAGTTCTCCAGCACCACGTCATAGCCCTGCTCGAGGAAGGTCGGCACCTCCGGGGCCTCCGGGTTGCGCTCGGGCGAGGCGATGGCGATGGCGACGGCCTCGTTGTCCTCGATCATCTCGGTGTTCTGGACGACCATGTCGTAGAAGGTGTCCAGCACGCCGGCGCGGAAATCCTGGATCGCCGGCGTGCTGCCCTGATAGGGCACATGGATCGATTCGGTCCCGAGCGCCCTGTCGACGGCGACGCCGAGGATATGCGAGATCGTCCCGACCCCGCTGGAACCGTAGGCCAGCGGGTTTTCCTTGGACGCGGCGATATATTCATCGACCGTGGTGATCCCCGAGGAGGGCTGCACGAAAAGGCCGGGCGAGGAGGCGCCGATATAGGCGATATGGGTGAAATCGCCCATCGTGTCGTAGGGGATGCTGGCGAACCGCGTCGGCGCGATGGTGAAGGGCGCGTTGTTCGACAGGATCAGCGTGGTCCCGTCCGGTTCCTGCTGCGCCACGTAGTCGGCCGCGACCGTGCCGGCGGCGCCGGGGCGGTTGTCGACCACGGCCTTCTGGCCGTAGTCGGTGTCCAGATGCTGTGCCAGGAGCCGGGCGGCCAGGTCGCTGGTGCCGCCGGGCGGGAAGGTGACGACGATGCGCACCGGCTCGCTGCTCCAGCTTCCGGGCTCGGCGGAAGCCATCGGGGCGGTCGCGAGGGCGAGTGCCGCGGCACCTGCGCCCAGCAGGGTTCTGCGGTTCAGTTTCATGTCTTGGGTTCCTCCAGTTGGGTCTGTTCTGCCGCCGTTCGGGCAAGGCGGCGGTTCCTGTGGGTGCTGTAGATGCCGTAGACGGCGATGGCGAAGGTGATCCCGATGAGCGTGGCGCTGATCGGGCGTTCCAGGAACACCATGGGATCGCCACGCGACAAGAGCATCGAGCGGCGCAGTTGTTCCTCCATCAGCGGGCCCAGCACGAAGCCCAGCAGCAGCGGCGCGGGTTCGAAGCGGTAGAGCCGCATCACGTAGCCCGCAGCCCCGATCACCAGCGTCAGCCAGACGTCGAAGACGTTGTTGTTCAGGCTGTAGACGCCCATGCAGATCAGCACGATGATCGTCGGATACATGTATTTGTAGGGGATGCGCAGCAGCCGCACCCACATGCCGATCAGCGGCAGGTTCAGAACCAGCAGCATGATGTTGCCGACCAGGAAGCTGGCGACCAGACCCCAGAACATGTCCGGCTCTTCCACCAGCAGGCGCGGCCCCGGCGTGATGCCATAGATCATCAGCGCGCCGATCACGATGGCCATCGGCGGGCTGCCGGGAACGCCCAGGGTCAGGGTCGGGATGAAGGCGGTCTGCGTGGCGGAGTTGTTGGCCGCCTCGGGCACGGCGACGCCGGGAACCACGCCGGTCCCGAATTTGGCGCGCTGCGGCGAGACCCGCTTTTCTAGCGCATAGGCCAGGGCCGCCGCGATGGTCTGGCCGGTGCCGGGCAGGGCGCCGATGAAGGAGCCGATGGCGCCGCCGCGCAGGATGGGGCCGGGCAGGGACTTCCAGTCTTCCTTGCTCGGATAGAAGTTGTTGTAGTCGAGCTTCTGCGCGACGCCTCCGCCGCTGTTCGAGCGGATCGAGGCGATCAGCTCGGTCACGCCGAAGAGCCCCATGGCGACGACGACGATATGCACGCCATCGCGCAGTTCCGGGATGCCCATGGTGAAGCGCAGCTCGCCCGTGGTCAGGTCGACGCCGATCGTGCCCAGCATCAGGCCGGTGACGACCATGGCGATGCCCTTGAGCGCGCCGCCGTTGCTGACCGCCGAGGCGGCGATCAGGCCCAGCAGGATGACGGCGAAATATTCCGGCGGCCCGAAGGACAGCGCCAGTTGCGCCAGCGAGGGCGACAGCACGGCGATCACGACCATGCCGATCATGCCGCCCCCGAACGAGGCGATCGCGGTCGAAAACAGCGCCACGCCGGCGCGTCCCTTCTTGGCCAGCTGATAGCCCTCGATGGCGGTAATCGAGGCGGCCGGCGTGCCTGGCACATTCATCAGGATCGAGGCTGTCGAGCCACCGTATTCGGCGCCGTAGAAGACGCCCGCGATCATCACCAGGGCGGGCGTCGGATCCAGATAGAAGGTCAGCGGCAGGATCATGGCGATGGCCGCCATGGAGCCGATGCCCGGCAGCACGCCGATGAAGGTGCCGAGGAACACCCCGATGAAGCAATACATGAGGTTGGCGGGTTCCAGGACCACCAGGAGCCCGTGACCGAAGCTAGTCAGAATATCCATCATCAGAGCCCCACGAATGGTTTGAACGGGAGGTTCAGCAGCTCGATGAACAGGCCCCAGCAGGCGAGGGACACGATGACACCGAGGATCGCCTTGCCGCGCATCGGCAGGTTGCGGTCGGGCAGGCTCGCCACCACGATGGTCAGGAAGGTGGCCGGCACCAGGCCGAGGCGGTTCGCGGTCGTGGCGAAGACCGCCAGGGCGCCGCAGATGGCCAGAAAGGCGATCCAGTCGGGAGATTCGACCTCCGTATCGCCGCGCCGTTCCTCGATGCAGATGAACACGGCGAGGATGGCGAGGACGAGGCCGGTCAGGAACGGAAAGGCGCCGGTGCCCAATCGGGTCGGCACCCCCAGTCCCAGGCGCACGCCGCCGATCATGAAGATCGCGCTGAGCGCCAGCAGCAGCAGACCGCCCACCTCGCCGCCCCAACTATGGCCGAGGCGAGCGGCGGCGACACTCGGCTCGGTGATTCCGGATTTCTCGGGTTCTGGTATCATGGCGTGGTTCCGTTCTGGTTGTCGGCGGGGTTCAGGCTTCGTCGCTGCCGAACGCGGCCTGCACGCGGGCGGCGCTAACCGCCGTGATCTGGCCGATCGCGGCTTCGAGCTCCGAGTCGCGGTCATTCGCCAGCCGGGTTCGGAATTCCTGCAGGACACTCTCCATGTCCTTGTGGCGCACCAGGGCGGTGATGAAGGGGAAGCCGTATTTGTCGTTGTAGCGCGCGTTCAGCTCCGCAAGATCCTCCCGGTGCTCGGCGTCGCGCGCCGTCAGGTTCAGCCGGCCTTGTTCGGCCTGCGATTCCGCGGTCATGGCCAGCGGATTGTCCGGCGCCAGCTCGGGATGGGCGCGAAAGAGCGCCACCTGCGCGGCCTCGTCCAGCTCGCGAAGCGCCGCTCCGATCGCATGCGAGAGATCCTCCGCGGTCCGGAACGGGCGACGCGCCGCGACTTTCGCCGCGATCTGGGGTGCCCGCTCGATCAGCGGAGTGACCATTGCAACGGCCGCTTCGTGATCGGCCTGATTGAGATCGCTGAGTTTGCCCATCGTCACATTTCGCCTGTCGCCTTCCCGAATAGCCTAGGGGTGAATCCTGTTGCGGGCTATAGAATAATAATGACGCAGCTGTTCTTCCTATTAGAACGATGTCCCGACAGGCGCTTGCGACGAGTGTGATCGAGGGGCCGCGGCAATGCCCCTTCAATGCGGCATGGCTCCTCGGCAGGCCGGGTCCATCCGTTCTGAATAAGTGAACGAATGGCAAATATCTTTGACATTGTTTGAAACGAATTGCCGTGAGACTGTGCCTGCGACAGCAAGGAAAGACGTCGCATTCCCCACCCGGTCGTGGCCGCGCCGCGATGGATTCAAAGGAACTCAGCTATGACAAACGAGAGTGGCACCACCACGGCACAAGCGTCGCGGACGGCGTTGCTGCCGGTCCGCTTCATTCTCAACACCTTCTATTCGGGCCCGCAGGCCTGGTTCTTCCTCGCCGCCGACAACGGGCATTTCCGGGACGAGAGGCTCGATGTGCAATTCACCGAGGGCACCTCGCTGGCGCGGGCCGTCGAAACCATGACATCCGGCGATTTCGATGCCGGCTACGGCGACCTCAACGAGCTGATCCGCATGAAGGCCGAGGGCAAGCTGCCGGCGCCGGTCGCGGTGATGACCATCCACAACCGCCCGCCCTATACGATCGCCGTGCGCAGCGACGGGCCGGTCGAGACCGCCGCCGACCTGGCCGGCAAGCGGCTGGTCTCGCATCCCCAGGACGCCGCGCTGCTGCTCTTCCCGGAATTCTGCCGGGCCACCGGTCTCGATCCCGAGAGCGTCGACATCACCATTTCCGAGCTGACCCATGTCGAGCTCTCCGCGCAGATGATGAACGGCGAATGGGACGGCATCTTCGGTTTCGTGAACACCATCAATTCGCAGGCCATCGAGGCCGGGATCGACCCGTTCACCGCCCTGCATCACTTGACCTGGCACGAGCATGTCCCCGACCTCTACGGCGGTGCGCTGATGGTCACGCATGATTTCCTGAACGCCCATCCCGGGGCGGTCGCCGGCCTCGTGCGGGCGATCAACCGCGGGCTGAAGGACACCGTGGCCGATATCGACGCCGCCATCGAGGCGGTCGCCCGCCGCAATCCGCAGATCGACCGCAAGGCCAATCGCGAGCGGCTGACCGGGACGCTGGCGCTGGAAATGGGCCATCCCGACGGTTTTGCCGACGGCCTGGGCGATGCCGACGACGCGAGGCTAGAGGGGATCGCCCGGCTGATCGTCGAGACCAAGGGCTATGCCGGCGCGCCGCCGCAGCCGCGCGAGATCTTCCGGCGCGACTTCCTGCCGCCGATGGCGGACCGCGCCCGTCCTCCGGCCCGCTGAGCGGCCGGGGCCACGGCCCCGTCGGTCCCGGGCCGGCCGGTCAGCCGGCCGGCTTGCCGGCGACCACCTGATGCTCCAGGATCTCGACCGCGATGGCGATGATCTTCTGGGTGGTGGCGGAGGCCGGGATCAGCGCGTTGGAGATCACGCTGAAGGATTGCTGGAACATGTCCTTGTCGTTGATGGGCACGAAGCGCAGCAGGCCCTGATGCAGTTCCGCCGCGGCGTCCACCTCAGAGGTCGCGGCGATGAACTGTCCCGACAGGACCAGCAGTTTCATCAGCTGGATGGAATTGACCTGGACGCTCTGCACCGCCGCGTTGAAGATCCAGCCGTGATGCGCCTCCATCAGGCGGCGGATCGACAGCGCCGCGCTCTGCACGGCGATCGGGTAGGTGACGAATTCCTTCAGGCTGATGCTGTCCATCCGCGCGACGGGATGATCGGGGATGGCGAGGCAGCCCAGCGGGAACTTGCGCGACCAATGGACGATCAGATCGTCGTCGGGCCATGCGTTCACCACCGCCGCCAGATCGTAATCGCCGTTCAGCACGCCCTTGACCGCGTGGTCGGGGCTGGTGGTGGTGATCTCGGCATGGACATGGGGAAAGCGCCCGGCGATCTCGCGCGCGAATTCCAGCGCGAACCCGTTCACCATCCCGTCCATGCAGGCGATGCGGATATGGCCATATTCGATGCCGCGCTGGGTGATGAGCGTCGACCAGAGCCGGGTATTGTCCAGCCGCCAGTCCCGCGCGAGGTCCAGGAACATCTGCCCGGAGGGCGTCACCACCATGCCATGGGCGCTGCGCTCGAACAGCATCTCGCCCAGCGCGTCCTCCAGGGCCTTGATCTGCCGGTGAATGGCCGAGGCCGAGATGCCGATCTCGCGCGAGGCGGCCTGGATCGACCCGAGCTGGGCCACCCGTTCGAGATATTGCAGCGATCGCGGCACAAGCTGAATCGACATTTCGGCATTCCTACCTCGGGCGCGGCGCCGGTGCCGCCGGCGCATCCTAGCAGCGCATTCGATCCTTTGGAATGCGTGGTGAATTTATCTGCCATGGAGCGAAACGCTCCGGCATGCCACCCTGACCCCGACCCCTGACGATTCACAAGGAGAGCCCTCTTGTCCATCGATCCCGAACAGAAGGCCGGCGGCATCTCGGTCCATGCCGTCGACATCGCCCGCGGCGTCCCCGCCTCCGGCCTGGGCGTGCGCCTCTTCCTGCTGGGCGCCGAAAGGGTCGAGATCGCCTCCGGCAATTGCTCGGACGGCGGGTTGCTGCAGCACCCGGTCATGGACGGGGCCGGCGTGCAGCGCGGCGTCTACGAGGCCGAATTCGATGTCGGCGACTATTACCGCGCGAACGGCGTCGCGATCCCGGATCCCTCGTTTCTGGACGTGGCGATCTTCCGCTTCGGCATCGACAAGCTGGCCGAGCATTTCCACCTCCCCTTCAAGTTCACCCCCTGGGGCTTCTCGCTGTTCCGCGGTGGCGCCTGAGCGGAGAGGACCAGGCTCGGCGAACCGGCGTGGGCGTGGCACTGCCTTGCGCCGGTTCGTTGGCCGGGGCGTACGGATTTGTCACCTGCCAAATCCGCGAGGGGAAGGTGGCGCCATGGAGGGCGAACTGCCGGTCCGAAGCAATCACCCTGAGACCGCCTGACCGCCCCCCGACCCCGGTATCCAGCGCCGGGTCACCCCGGGACTATCGTCATACCGCGCCTCGAAGATGGGCGAGGCGAGGACGGCCAGCATATGCAATTCGCCGCTCCCGGCATTGCGGAAGCCGTGGCGGCTTCCCGCCGGTATCAGGGCCGATTGACCCGCTCTTGCCAGGACCCTTTCCCCGCCCGTCCAGATCTCGGCCTCGCCCGACAGCACCGTGAGGACCTCCTCGACCCGGTGCCAATGGGTCGGGGCGCCGAGCCCCGGCGCGCACCATTGCTCGAAGACCGACAGAGCCGAGGCGCCGGTCAGCGCCGAGACGCGCATGCGCGTCGAAACGCCCGGACGCCAGTCCTCGCGGGCTTGGCTGGCATGATCGATCAGCGTCACGGCACATCTCCCCTCCTGCAGGCGGCAAAGGGCCGCGCCTGGCGATCAGATTACGCCCCAGCGGTTCGATCCGCGATCCCGTCGTGCCGGCGCCCGTCGATGCCGGCAAGCGCGGGGTCACGGAAGCGGGCCTTCCCGGCGCGAAACCGGCGATTGACATCCCGCGCGCCACTTCGCACTCTCCGACTCTCACCAGGGGTGTCCCGACAAGGGGCTGAGATTCTGCTGGGCCGCGAGGCAGCGCAGGGACCCGACGAACCTGATCCAGTTCATACTGGCGTAGGGATGGTGCGGATGCCTCGCCGGTCGCGCGACCGATCCTTTCAGGGGCGTCCTCCTTCCTTCCGGTCAGAGCTGGGTCTCCGATGCGATGACGCGAGGGGCCTCGACATGACTTCCGAACCGAACCTGACGGTCACGACCGGACCGCTGCCCGCCTCGAGCAAGGTGTTCCGGCAGGGCCAGCTCCACCCCGGCATCCGCGTGCCCATGCGCGAGATCGCCCTGCACCCGAGCGCCGGGGAGCCGCTGGTCACGGTCTACGATTCCTCCGGCCCCTATACCGACCCGGCCGCCGAGATCGCCATCGCGCGCGGCCTGCCGCGCCTGCGGGAGGACTGGATCGCCGCGCGCGGCGACGTGGTGGCCTACGAGGGGCGGCGCGTAAAGCCCGGGGACAACGGCTTCGTCTTCGGGGACAGGCTCACCCCCGAATTCCCCGTCCGCCACCGCCCGCTGCGCGCCCGCGCCGGCGGGGCCGTCACCCAGCTCGCCTATGCGCGCGCCGGGATCGTCACCCCGGAGATGGAATTCGTCGCCATCCGCGAGAACCTCGGGCGCGGCGCCGCGAAGGCGGCGCTCGACCGCGACGGCGAGGGCTTCGGCGCCGCCATCCCCGATTTCGTCACCCCGGAATTCGTGCGCGACGAGGTGGCGCGCGGCCGGGCGATCATCCCGGCCAATGTCAACCATCCGGAATCGGAACCGATGATCATCGGGCGGAACTTCCTGGTGAAGATCAACGCCAATATCGGCAATTCCGCGGTCACCTCGTCGATGGCCGAGGAGGTCGAGAAGATGGTCTGGGCGACCCGCTGGGGCGGCGACACGGTGATGGACCTCTCCACCGGTCGCAACATCCACAACATCCGGGAATGGATCCTGCGCAATTCGCCCGTGCCGATCGGCACCGTGCCGCTCTACCAGGCGCTCGAGAAGGTGAACGGGGTCGCGGAAGACCTCAGCTGGGACGTCTTCCGCGACACGCTGATCGAGCAGGCCGAGCAGGGCGTGGACTATTTCACCATCCATGCCGGCGTGCGGCTGCATTACGTGCCGCTGACCGTGGATCGCGTCACCGGCATCGTCTCGCGCGGCGGCTCGATCATGGCGAAATGGTGCCTGCATCACCACAGGGAGAGCTTCCTCTACGAGCATTTCGAGGAGATCTGCGACATCTGCCGCGCCTTTGACGTGTCCTTCTCGCTCGGCGACGGCCTGCGCCCCGGCTCCATCGCCGACGCCAACGACGCCGCGCAATTCGCCGAGCTCGAGACGCTGGGCGAGCTGACGCGGATCGCCTGGGCGAAGGACTGCCAGGTGATGATCGAGGGGCCCGGCCACGTTCCGATGCAGAAGATCAAGGAGAACATGGACAAGCAGCTCGCGGTCTGCGGCGAGGCGCCCTTCTACACGCTCGGGCCGCTCACGACCGACATCGCGCCGGGCTACGACCACATCACCAGCGGCATCGGTGCTGCCATGATCGGCTGGTTCGGCACGGCGATGCTCTGCTACGTCACGCCCAAGGAGCATCTCGGGCTGCCCGACCGGGACGACGTGAAGACCGGCGTCATCACCTACAAGATCGCCGCCCATGCCGCCGATCTCGCCAAGGGGCATCCGGCGGCGCGGATCCGCGACGACGCGCTGAGCCGCGCGCGGTTCGAATTCCGCTGGGAGGACCAGTTCAACCTCTCGCTCGATCCCGAGACCGCGCGAGGCTTCCACGACCAGACCCTGCCCAAGCAGGCGCATAAGGTCGCACATTTCTGCTCCATGTGCGGCCCGAAATTCTGTTCCATGCGCATCAGCCACGAGATCCGCGCCGAGGCGCGGAGCGAGGGCATGGCCGCCATGGCGCAGAAATACCGCGAGGGCGGCGACCTCTACATGCCCCTCGCCCATGAGGAGGCCTGAGCGATGCCGACACCTTCCGCGCTCCTCGCGGCCCTGCGCGAAACCGCCCCGCTGGTGCAATGCATCACCAATTACGTGGCGATGAACGTCGCGGCCAATGTCCTGCTCGCGGCCGGGGCCTCGCCGGCGATGGTGCATGCCGAGGAGGAGGCGGGCGAATTCGCGGGCCTCGCCGGCGCCCTGACCATCAATATCGGCACCCTCTCGCCGGCCTGGATCGGCGGCATGAAGGCCGCCGCCGGCGGGGCTGCGGCCGCCGGCAGGCCCTGGGTGCTCGATCCGGTCGCCCATTTCGCCACCGCCCTGCGCCGGCGGGCCGTCGCGGATCTGCTCGACCTGCGCCCGGCGATCATCCGCGGCAATGCCTCCGAGATCATCGCGCTCGCGGGCGGCCAGGGCTCGGGCCGGGGCGTCGACAGCGGCGATCCGGTGGAACTTGCCGAGGAGGCCGCCCGCCGGCTCGCCGCCGCGCGCGGTGCGGTGGTCGCCGTCACCGGGCCGGTGGATTTCGTCACCGACGGGACGAGATCGCTGCGGATCCACGGCGGATCGCCCCTCATGCCCCGGGTGACGGCGCTCGGCTGCTCGCTGACCGGGCTGGTCGGCGCCTTCGCCGCGGTCGCGCCGGAGGAACCGCTCAACGCCACCGCCGCCGCGCTCGCCGCCTTCGCGGCGGCGGGCGAGGCGGCCGGGCGCGGGGCGGAGGGTCCCGGGTCCTTCGCCGTGAGGTTCCTTGACGCCCTGCATGCGCTCGACGGCGCATCCCTCGACGCGGATACGAGGATCGCAGCGGCATGAGAGGGCCGGACCTGTCCCTCTACCTCGTGCTCGACCCGGACCTCTGCCGCCTGCATTCCATGGTCGAGACGGCGCGTGCGGCCGTGGCCGGCGGGGCGACAATCGTCCAGCTGCGCGACAAGGCCGCCGGCACCGAGGGTCTCGTGGAGGTGGGGCGGGCGCTCAAGGCCGCGCTGGCCGGAACCGGCGTGCCCCTGATCGTCAACGACGATCTCGAAGCGGCGCTCGCCGTGGGGGCCGAGGGGCTCCATCTGGGGCAGGACGACATGCCGGCGGGCGCGGCGCGCCAGCGGATCGGGCGGGGGCGCATCCTCGGTCTCTCGGTCGAGTCCGAGGCGGCCGCCCGCGCGGTCGATCCGGCGGTCGTCGATTATGTCGGGATCGGGCCCGTCTTCGCCACCCCGACCAAGCCCGACCACAAGCCGCCGATCGGATTCGACGGCCTCGCCCGGCTCGCCGCGATCAGCACCGTGCCCTCGGTCGCCATCGGCGGCCTGAAGGCCGCGCATGTCTCGCCCGTTCTCGACGCCGGGGCGGCCGGCATGGCGGTGGTCTCCGCGATCTGCGGCCAGCCCGATCCCGAAGCCGCGGCGAGAGGCCTGTCCGCGGCGATCCTGAACTGGCGCAGACGCGGTCCGGTGTCCGGCCGCGCGCGCTAGCCTGCCATGGGGCCTCCGGGTCATTGCCTAGGACCGTCGCCTCTCGGCCTTCGCGCTCGCGTGCCCTCCTTTTGGCGTGACGGGGGCAGGGCGGGCACTGCCCGGCGGTGCCTGGCCTCGGCGGGAGGGTGCCACCGGGCCGGCTCGGAACCCGGGCGGACGGGATCCCGATGCCGGATGCGATCGCCCCTGTATCGGAGCGTCAGCGGCGCCGGTCGGGGCAGACCACCGGCGCCTGCGCGGCCCGGAACGTCACCGCACGGTTCTCGCCCTCGGGATCGACCAGGAGGACCATGCTGTTGTGCCCGACCTCGGCGATCTCGCCGCGGATCGCGCGGCCGTCCTCCTCCCAGACCAGGGTGGCGCCCTGGACCCAGCGCCAGGGGGCGAGCCGGTAGCCCTCGCCGCAGCTCGTCATCACCAGCGTTCCGCTGGAGAGGAACGCCCTGAAGGCGCCCGGCGCCGCCTCCGGATCGGTCTTGAGCCAGACGCGGTCCTCGACCATCGCCGCCATGCCCGCATTGCCCGAGCCGGGGATCGCCACCCCCGGCAGGTCGACCCGCCCGCAGGCCGCAGGCAGCCAGGCGAGCGCCAGCACGAGCGCCGCGACCGGGACACGCCTCTTCCATTCCGGCGGATGCCGCGGATCCTCGATCATCGCTCAGGCCCTTCCTCTTGCAGGCAGCGGGCGAGCACGCCCGCGCGGTCGATCCCCCGGGGCCAGGCCCCCGCAACCCGCCCGCCCGCGCCGCCGAGCCGCGTCGCGACATGGGCCTCCGCCACCGGCCCGGCCCCGCCGCGGAGCAGCACCGAGGCGGCGAGCAGCACCGCCAGGCGCTCCACGAACCAGCGCGCCTCCGCCTCAAGCGGCAGGCCTTTCCAGGTGTCGAGCGTGCGGTCGAGCGCGCCGTCGAAGGTCGCGTCGAGGCCGCGCGCGCCCTCGAGGTCCGCCACGAGCCGCGGCATCGCGTCGCGCTCGCGCCCGAAGGTCCGGAGCAGGTCGAGGCAGATCACGTTTCCGGAGCCTTCCCAGATCGAGTTCAGCGGCGCTTCGCGATAGTAGAGCGGCATCGGGCCATCCTCGACATAGCCCGACCCGCCGAGGCATTCCATCGCTTCGTAGATCATGCCCGGGCAGCGCTTGTTGCTGAGGAACTTCGCCAGGGCGACGCCGGTGCGCGCGAAGACCCTGTCGCCCTCGTCGAAGGCGCGCGCCACGCGCAGCCCGAGCGCCAGGGCGGCCTCCGTCTCGACCGCGAGATCGGCCAGCACGCTCGCCATCAGCGGCTGGTCGATCAGGCGCCGCTGGAAGGCGCTGCGGCCGCGGCACCACCAGAGCGCTTCCGTCAGCGCGCCGCGCATCAGCCCGGCCGGCGCCATGGCGGTATCGAGCCGGGTGTGATGCACCATCGCGATGATCCTGCGCACGCCCTCGCCCTCCGCGCCGAGCCGCAGGGCAAAGGCCGCGTCGTATTCGATCTCCGCCGAGGCATTCGCGCGATTGCCGAGCTTGTCCTTCAGCCGCATCAGCAGGATGGCATTGCGCGCGCCCTCCGGCGTCCAGCGCGGCACGAGGAAGCAGGTCAGCCCGCCGGGCGCCTGCGCCAGCGTCAGGAAGGCGTCCGACATGGGCGCCGAGCAGAACCACTTGTGCCCGGTCAGGCGGTACCCGGCGCCGTCGGGCACGGCGCGCGTCGCATTGGCCCGCACGTCCGATCCGCCCTGCTTCTCGGTCATCGCCATGCCGAGGGTGGCGCCGGCCTTCTCCGGCGCCGGACGGGACGCGGGATCGTAGGCCTTGGAGAGGAGCCGCGGCACCCATTCCGCGGCGAGCGCCGCGTCGGCGGCGAGCGCCGGCACCCCGGCATAGGTCATGGTCATGGGGCAGCAGACGCCCGGCTCGACCTGGCTCATCATGTAGACCATCGCCGCATGGGCCACATGCCCGCCCGCCGGCGCGGTCCAGGCCACCGACGGATAGCCGGCGGCAACGCCCAGCCGCATCAGCTCGTGATAGGAAGGGTGATAGTCCACCTCGTCGATCCGCCGCCCGGCGCGATCGAAGCTGCGCAGCTCCGGCGGGTTGCGGTTCGCGAGCCGCCCCGCCTCGCGCGCATCGCTCCGCCCCAGCGCCGCGCCGAGACGGCCGAGCGCCGCCGCATGGGCGCCGCCGCCCTCGCGCGCGACCGCCTCGCGCAGCGCGACATCGCCGGCCCAGAGATCGCCGTCGCCACGGGGCGCGGGCTGGTTCTCCACCACATGGGTCGCGAGGTCGCTGCGGGGTCGAAGGCTCGGCAAGGGAGGACCTCCCGGCGGCTGCGGGGGCAGCATACACGCTCGCCCGACAGGCGCGAAGCGGGCTTCCGTCTGAACGCCGGGGCGGGACCGCCCGGACCCTGCGACTATCCGGCCGGGTTCAGCGCGGGAAGCGGCGCGCTCTCGGGACCGCCGGAGCGGCACAGGGACCGGACCGCCGGCAGCGCCTCCGCGAGCGCCTGCCAGGCGGTCGCCGGATCGCGGGGCGCGGCGGGCCCGTAGAGATCGGCGCCGAGCGCCGTCAGCGCGTCGCGCAGGCGCGGGTCGGCGCGCGGATCCTTCCCGGCCAGGCGCCCGGCCCAGGCGTCGAGCGCGGGGCGGAGCGCGGCATTGTCGCGGCGCGCCACCGCCCGGTGCAGCACGGCATAGGCATGGGCCTCGGAGGCCAGCCACGCCGCCCGCCGGGCCCCCAGCAACCGGGCCAGCGGCGGCCAGGCGCGGCGCTTGAGCCAGACGCCGGCCACGGCCCCTGCGAGCGCCGCCAGCCCGCCAAGCGCGATCATGCGCCAGTCGCGGCCCTGCGCAACGCTCCGCGCGGGCGGACCCTCGACGGCGATCGCGAAACCCTCGACCGAGGCGGTCTCCACCCTGCCCGTCTCCAGATCGTACCAATCGAGCGTGACCGCGGGCACCGCGCCCGAACCGCCGCCCTCGGCCACCAGGGTCACGCGCTCGGTCCGGCTCCCCCCGAGCACACCGCGATCGTCGGTCTCCGCGAGCAGGGGTTCCTCGGGATAGGCGGCGATGCCCTCGATAGCGACCGGCGCCAGCAATTCGGGCAGGAACATCGGCGCGGTGCCCGCCACCGTCGCCACGAGTGTGCGGGTCACGCTGTCGCCCGGCGTCATCGCGCCCGGCTCGCCCTCGATCGTCTGCGCGAGCTCGAGCGCCGTCGCGGCGATGAAGGGATCGAGCCCCTCGGCGCCTGCCGGCACCACGCCGCGGAATTCCAGCGCCTCGCTCTGCAGGATGGCCCTCACCGGGGCGTTGTTCTCGGGATCGGCCCAGGTGACGATAACCTCCTGCGGCGGGATTGCGAAGTCGCCGGGCACCATCGGCGAGATCCGGTAGTTGCGGGTGACGCCCGACCAGGTCTCGCCGCCGACCCGCGCGCTCGTCGGGTTGGTCGAGCGCTCCGGCAGGCGCACCAGCAGTTTCGGCGCCTCGAGGCTCGGCCAGACCGGCGGCTCGGGCAGGAAGCTCGGCACCAGCACCGTCATCCGCAGGCTGAGCGGCTGGCCAGGGATCGCCACGGTCTCGTCGAACTCGACCCGGAGCACCGGGCCGTCCGGTGCGACACCCTCCTGGGCCCCGGCGGGCAGGGCGAAGGCGACCAGCACGAAGAAGGCAACGGCCCTCATCCGGCATCCCCCTCGCCGGCGTCGCCGCCCGGCGTGTCCGGCGCGGGGCCGTCGTCGCCCGGCTCCCCGGCCCCGGCGCGCGCCGCCTCAATGGCGAAGCGCTGGCGCAGGAAGTCGCCGGTGCGCGTGTCGACGGTGTTCATCCACTGCTCGG
>NZ_DAIUBO010000067.1:0-17584 GCF_036846665.1 Amaricoccus sp.
GCTCGCCTTGATCCGCCCCCGCCGATTGCCTAAACGACAGGTCGGGAAACGGGCACGGGACGGGACATGCGGCTTCGCGCCATATCTTTCGCCCTGATCGCGCTCGGCGGCGCGGCATTCGGCGCCTGGACGCTCGCCGGCGCCGCCACCGACTTCTTCGAGCGCAGGACCGAGACCGAGGCGGCGGCGGCCCTCGGCGCGGCCGGCCAGGGCTGGGCGCGGGTCGAGGCCGACGGCCTCACCGTGACGCTCGCCGGCCTCGCTCCCGACGAGGCCAGCCGGCTCCGCGCCGTGGAGATCCTGCGCCAGCTGGTCGATCCGCGCCGCCTCGCCGAGGCACTGACGGTGAAGGCCGCCGACCCGCTGGCCCCGCCGCCCTTCGCCATCGAGATCCTGCGCAACATGTCCGAGGTCTCGCTGATCGGGCTCGCGCCCGACGACGGCATCCGCGACCGCATCGACAAGGCGCTTTCCGCCACCGGCCCCGGGGCCACCGTGACCGACATGCTGGAAACCGCCGCCGAGCCGGCGCCCGCCGGCTGGGAGCCGAGCCTCGCCTTCGCGCTCGACCTGCTCGTGGACCTGCCGCGCGCCAGGATCTCCATCGCGCCCGGACGCGTCACGGTCCTGGCCGCCGTCGACAGCGACGCCGGCCGGACCGCGCTGGAGACGCGGCTGCGCGAGGCGGTGCCGGAGGGCGTGGCGCTCGAGACCGAGATCTCCGCCCCCCGGCCGGTCATCGCGCCCTTCGTCGTCGATTTCGCGCTCGACGGCACGGGCGCCCGGCTCGCCGCCTGCTCCGCCGAAACCCCCGAGGCCGCCGCGGCGATCGTCACCGCGGCGCGGGCGGCAGGGCTCGAGGGGCCGCAGGATTGCGCCATCGGCCTCGGCGCCCCCTCGCTCGACTGGCAGGAGGTCGCGACCCTCGGCATCGCGACCGTGGGCGCGCTCGGCGGCGGCCGCTTCGCGGTCCGGGACACAAGGGCCACCCTCACCGGCCCGGCATCGGCTGCCCCGGAGGATCTCAACGCCGCCGGCAAGACGCTCGCCGCCCGCCTGCCCGCCGGCTACGACCTCCGCACGGTGACGCCCCCGCGCATGGAGGCGCGGCCCGACGGCACGCCGGTCTATGCGCCGCGCTTCGAGGCCAGGCTCGGCGCGGACGGTTCGGTCGAGCTCGCCGGCGCGCTCCACGACACGCGCTCCGAGGCGGCGGTGGCGAGCTATGCCGCCGCGCTCTTCGGCCATGACCGGGTGCGCACCGTGACCGTGATCGACCCCGAGCTTCCGGACGGCTGGCCGGGGCGGGTGCTCGCCGGCATCGAGGCGCTCGCCGAGATCAAGGAGGGCTCGCTCCGGGTCACGCCCACCGCGCTCACGCTCACCGGGCGCGGCATCGAGGCCGATGCGGATGCGCGGGTCGAGGCGCTGCTCGCCGCCAAGGTCTCCGGCGAGACCCTCGTCGACGTCACCTACGACGTGGAGGCGGCCAGCCTCGCCGCCGCGGCCGCGCGCCCCGCGCCCGAACGCTGCGCCGAGGAGATCGCCGCCATCTTCGCGAGCGAGGCGATCGAATTCCGCGCCGGCTCCGCGGAGATCGAGCCGGCGAGCCAGGGCGTCGTCGCCGCCATCGCCGACGTGCTGCGCGAATGCCCCGGCGCCGAATTCGAGGTCGGCGGCCACAGCGACAGCAGCGGCGACGAGGCCGCGAACCAGCGGCTGAGCGAGGCGCGCGCCACCGCCGTCGTCGCGGCGCTCAGGGCGCAGGATCTGCCGCTGGTGATGCTGACCTCCAGGGGATACGGCGCGACCCATCCGCTCGCCGGGAACGAAACCCCCGCCGGCCGCACGCGCAACCGGCGCATCGAGATCCTGCTCGTCGACCCGACGAAGGCAGCCGAGGCGATGGTCGAGCCGGACGCCGCCGCGGCGGCGGGGAAGGCGCAGGCCTGCGCCGCGGAGATCGAGGCGATCCTCCAGAGCGGCGCGGTGGAATTCGGGCTCGGCTCGGCGGAGATCGAGCCGGAGAGCGCGGGCCTGCTCGCCGCCGTCGCCGAGACGATGCGGACCTGCCCGGGCGCGAGCTTCGAGATCGGGGGCCATACCGACAGCCGCGGCCGCGCCGAGGTGAACCAGCAATTGAGCGAGAAACGCGCCGAAGCCGTGCGCGAGGCCCTCGCCGGCGAGGATCTGCCCGAAATCACGCTGGTCTCCAAAGGCTACGGCGCGGAGCGCCCGATCGCCGACAACGACACGGCCGAGGGGCGGATGCGGAACCGGCGCATCGAGATCACGCTGCTCGACCCCGATCCCGCCGAGGCGGAAACCGCGGACGAGACGGCGCCCGAAGACGTCGCGGCGGCCGGCCCGGAGACGGAGGCAGAGGCAGAGGCGGCCAATGGACCGCAATGAACTGATGCTCGCCATCGCCGGCGCGCTCTTCGGGGCGCTGCTGCTCGGCTGGATCCTGCACTGGATGTTCGCCCGCATCAACCGCGCCGAGGGCCCGCGCAGCTTCCGGCGCGCCGCGGACATGGCCAGCCGCCTCCATGCGGCGGAGATCGCCCGCGGCCGCGCCGAGACCCGCCTCGCCGAAGTCGAGGGCGACCTGCGCCAGCGGCTCGCCGACACCGAGCGCGAACTCGAAACCGCCCTGCGGTCCCTCGACCGCGAACGCGCCCGGGCGGAGGAAATCCGCGCCGCCTACCGGGCCGCCTCGGGCGACGGACCGCCGGCCGCCTAGAAGGCCGGCCGGCCGGAGGGACCAGGTTCCAGGCCGTTGGCATTGGTTGCGATCCGGTAAACGCGAAACGGATTATCCCGTATCTTCAGCATGTTACGCTTATGTGCGCGCGCGCACAGAGCCCCATCCCCGCCTTCGCGGACCCCCGCCCAGGCCCCCTAGAGAGCAACCCAGGCCCCGTTCCGCGCCGATGACCGGACGCAGGCGTCCACGAAGGCGACGCCGGCCACGCCGTCCTCGATGCCGGGAAAGAGCACATCCTCCGGTACGGGCAATCCGGCCTGACGCGCCCGGATCGCCCGCGCCGCTTCGGCATAGAGGCCGGCGAAGCATTCGAGATAGCCCTCCGGGTGCCCCGCCGGCACGCGGGTCATGCGGGCCGCCTCCGGCCCGGCCCCGGCGCCGCCGCGGGTCAGCAGCCGCTTCGGCTCGCCGAGGGGCGTGTACCAGAGGTAATTGGGATCCTCCTGCGACCATTCCAGCCCCCCGGTCTCGCCATAGACCCGAAGCCTGAGGCTGTTCTCGTTGCCGGTCGCGACCTGGCTGCACCAGAGCATGCCGCGCACCCCGCCCTCGTAGCGCAGGAGCACGTTGCCGTTGTCGTCCACGCGCCGTCCCGGAACGAAGCTCTGCAGGTCGGCGGCGAGCGATTCGAGCCGCAGCCCGGTCACGAATCCGGCGATGTTGAAGGCATGGGTGCCGATGTCGCCGGTCGAGCCCCCGGCCCCGGTCCGCTCGGGATCGGTCCGCCATCCCGCCTGCTTCTGGCCGCTCGCCTCGATCGCCGTCGCCAGCCAGTCCTGGGCATATTCGACCTGCACCACGCGCAGCCCGCCCAGCGCGCCCCGCGCCACCATGGCGCGGGCCTGCCGGATCATCGGATAGGCGGTGTAATTATGGGTCAGCACGAAGACGGCCCCGGATTCCGCCGCCGCCTTCGCCAGCTTCCTGGCTTCCGGCAGGGTCGCGGTCAGGGGCTTGTCGCAGATGACATGGATGCCGCGCCGGAGGAACTCGCGCGCCACCGGCGCATGCAGATGATTGGGCGTGACGATGGCGACCGCCTCGATCCCGTCCTTCAGCCGCGCCTCGCGCCTCGCCATGGCGATGTAGTCGTCATAGCTCCGCGCCGGATCGAGCCCGAGCGCCCGCCCCGAAGCCCGGGCGCGTTCCGCCGTCGAGGACAGCGCCCCCGCCACCAGTTCGAAATTGTCGTCGATGCGCGAGGCGATGCGGTGCACCGCACCGATGAAGGCCTCGTTGCCGCCCCCGACCATGCCGAGGCGGATTCGCGGGGGTCTCTCGTCGCTCATCTTCTCTCTCCCTGCTGGATCAATCGGCCCGTTCCTCGAAAATCGCACGAAAACCACCTGCCGCCACCGCTCCTCCCGATGGGAAGAGCCTGCGCCAGCCTTCGGACGGGCGCCGACGGCTGTCGCCCAATCCGCAGAGCCGCTGGCGTATTTTCTGGCGGGACGATCCTTGGCACAAGGACCGAAAGCCTCTTCCGTCGGGCGTTCGGGACCGGGACTGATTTAGTAAAATCCATCGGCATTTTTCGTCGAAGGTAATTAATTATTATAATATTGACCATATAATAAACCAACATGCGATAATAATGATCGATTAGCGCAATGATGCGATGGCTTCCGCGAAGCAGAATTGCCCGAGGTACGTCGTGCTCAGAGTCACACCGCAGATCTCTTCGCTGTCGAGCGAGACCTTCACCCGCCGGATCGTGATGCCGATGGCCGGCATGATCGTCGTGGCCGTCGGGCTCGTGCTCGCCTTCGTGGTCGTCAGCGCCGACGGGCAGAACCGGCTCGAAGTGAGCTCCTCCACGAAACTCGCGGAGACCGCCCTCAACGTGAACCAGCGGCAGATGGGCCGGAACCTGCGCGACTACGCCGTCTGGGAGGACGTCTATCACAACCTCCACGTCAACGTCGATTTCGACTGGGCGGCGACCGACGGCAATGTGGGCGCAAATATCTACGAAGGGCTCGGCTACGAGATGGCCTTCGTCATCAACCCCGAAGGGGAGACGACCTATGCCGTGATCGACGGCATTCCCCAGAAGGCGAACGCGCTCGACTTCCTCCCCGAGGGCCTCGACGGGCTGATCGCAGCGGGCCGCGCCCAGGTCAAGCCCGTGGTCAGCCTGCTCGAAGCGGGATCGGACGTGCTCATGGTGGCCGTCAATTCCATTCTGCCGCCCTCGATCGACAAGGCGACCACCGATCCGGCCTCCCTTTCGATGCTGATCTTCGTCAAGCAGCTCGACGCGACGTTCCTGACGCGCATGGGCGCCGAATACCTGCTCGAGGGACTGCACATCGTCCGCGATCCCGCGCTCCTGCAGCCGGCTTCGGTTCCATTGAAGGATCCCGCGGGAACGATTCTCGCCTATCTGACCTGGACGCCGGCGACGCCCGGATACGAGCTGCTGAGCCTGCTCCTGCCGCCGCTCGGGATCGCGATCCTCATCCTCGCGGCCTTCGCCTGGCAGGTGGTCAACAATGCCCGGCGCTCCACCAGCGCGCTCGAGGATTCCGCCCGTGTCGTGGAATCCTATGCCCAGACGCTCCAGGAGAGCGAGGCGCGCTTCCGCGACGTCGCCGAGGCCTCCTCGGACTGGATCTGGGAATGCGATCCGGACCTGCGCCTGATCTATTTCTCCGCCCGCTTCTCCGAGGTCACCGGCATCTCGGCGGCCAGCGTGCTCGGCAAGCCGCTCGAGCAGTTCTTCTCCAGCGACAGCGAGACCGACGGCTGGGCGCAGCTTCTGGAAGGCACGCACGAGCATTCCACCTTCCGCGACCTGCGCTGCTTCTACCGCGACGTCTCGGGCAACAGCCGCATCTGCCGCCTGGCCGGCCGCCCGATCTTCGACGCCACGCGCGGCTTCATCGGCTACCGCGGCACCGCGACCGACATCACCGAGGAGGTCGAGGCCCAGGCCCGGGCCAACCATCTCGCCCTGCACGATGCGCTGACCGGCCTGCCGAACCGGGTGCTGTTCCGCGAACGCCTCGACGGCGCCTTCGAGGGCAAGCGGCGCGACACCCAGTGGATCTCGGTGCTCTGCCTCGATCTCGACCATTTCAAGGAGGTCAACGACACGCTCGGCCACGGCTTCGGCGACGCCCTTCTGGTGAAGGTCGCCGAACGGCTCCGGCTCTGCGTCCGCCCCGGCGACACCGTCGCGCGGCTCGGCGGCGACGAATTCGCGATCATCCAGGTCGGCGTCAACGGACCGGACGAGGCGGCCGCCCTCAGCCTGCGCATCGTCGACATCATCAAGGAACCCTTCGTCATCGAGGGCCAGGAGCTGCACATTGGCGTCAGCATCGGCGCGGCGGTCCCCGACGAGACGAACAACGATCCCGACAAGCTGCTCAAATGCGCCGATATCGCGCTCTACCGCGCCAAGCAGACCGGCCGCGGCACCGTGCGCTTCTTCGAGCCGCGCATGGACAACGAGCTGCAGGCGCGCAAGTCGCTCGAATACGAGATGCGGCACGCCCTCGGCCGGGAAGAATTCGTGCTCAACTACCAGCCGCTCATCGACCTCAGGACCCAGCGCGTCACCGCGGTCGAGGCCCTGCTGCGCTGGTATCACCCCGAGCACGGGCTGGTCTCGCCCGAGATCTTCATTCCGATCGCCGAGAAATGCGGCCTGATCACCCCGATCAGCGAGTGGGTGCTGCGCACGGCCTGCTCCCAGGTGCTAAAATGGCCCGACCTGCGCGTGGCGGTGAACCTCTCGCCGGTGCATTTCCGCAGCCGCGAGCTGATCGACACCATCAAGTCGATCCTGAAGGAGACCGGCCTCGCCCCCGAGCGGCTCGAGCTCGAGATCACCGAAAGCGTGCTCATCAAGGACACCGCCGCGGCGCTCGACATCCTCAATGCGCTCAAGGCGCTGGGCGTGAACATCGCGATGGACGATTTCGGAACCGGGTATTCGTCGCTGGGCTACCTGAACTCCTTCCCCTTCGACAAGCTCAAGATCGACCGCTCCTTCATCTCCAGCCTCGAGGACCAGGAGAAGTCGCGCGCCATCGTCCGCTCGGTGCTGTCGCTGGGCGAGAGCCTGCAGATGACCATCACCGCCGAGGGCGTGGAGAAGATCGAGCAGGTCGAGTTCCTGATGCGCGAGGGCTGCCAGCAGGTGCAGGGCTATTACTTCGGGCGACCCGTGCCGGCGCGCGAGCTGACGGCCTTTCTGAGGAAATGGAAGGGGTTCGGAATCGAGAACGCCGCAGCCTGACCTACGACATTCTCGATCTGGGATTCCGCAATGAATACGCCTGCCACTCTTTCAGCCGAGGAAGCGCAAGATTCCGCGCCCCTCCCCTACCTCGGTCGGCTACGCAGCCAGCCGCGTCCCGCGGTGCGGACGCGCTCCGAGCCGGTCCTGCTCGACACCTTCGCCAGCAGCGAGGCGGTGGTCGCGGATCTCCAGCCGGCTGAGCCGGTGTTCTGCTTCCTTCCGACCGAGCTGCGCGCGGCGGCGCGGCGCTTCGTGGCCTTCCCGGGCCGCGTGCTCTACGCGGTGAAATGCAATCCGCACCCCTTCGTGCTGGAGACGCTCTATCGTGAAGGCATCACCGATTTCGACGTCGCCTCGCTCGAGGAGATCAAGCTGATCGGCGGTCTCTTCGAGAAATCCGCCGGCCAGTTCTTCAACAACCCCGCCAAGACCCGGCCGGCGATACGGGTCGGCAGCGAGGAGCACGGCATCCGCTTCTATACCGCCGATTGCACCGAGGAGGTGGAGAAGATCCTCGACGAGGCCTGTCTCGACGACGACCTGATCGTCGCCGTGCGCCTCGCCACCGCAGCCAAGGACGCGCGCTACACGCTCACCACCAAGTTCGGCGCGCCGCCCGACGAGGCGGTCCGCATCGTGCAGATGATCAAGGCGCGCGGGATCAAGGCCGGCGTCTCGTTCCATGTCGGCTCGCAATGCCTCAACCCGAAGTCGTTCAGCACGGCGATCTCGCTGTCGGGCAAGGTGATGCGCAAGGCGGGCGTCCCGATCAGCGTGCTCAATGTCGGGGGCGGGTTTCCCGCACCCTATCCCGGCGACCGCCTCCCCGACATCAGCGCCTATTTCGCGAACGTCATGCAGGGGCGGCGGGACATCGACCTCCCCCCCGGCTGTATGCTGCTCTGCGAGCCGGGGCGGAGCCTGGTCGCCACCGCAGGCAGGGTGATCGTCCAGGTCGTCGTGCGCCGGGACCGGGCGGTCTTCCTCAACGACGGCGTCTTCGGCACGCTCCAGGAACTGGTCAGCCCGCTCGAACGCCGGCCGGTGCGGGTGATCCGTCCCTCGGGGCCGGTCTCGGACCGGCTGATGGAGTTCAAGGTCTTCGGGCCGACCTGCGATTCCAACGACGTGCTCGGCGCGCCCTTCCTGTTGCCTGCGGACACCCGCGAGGGTGACTGGATCGAGGTGGACATGATGGGCGCCTACAGCCTCTCGATGCGCACCCGATTCAACGGCTTTCACACCGACCGCATCGTCGCGGTCGCATCCTGACCCCTCCGCACAGCCGGGAGTCCGTCCATGCCTTCGTTCCGCTCCTTGGGTTCCGGATGCTCGGGCCGCCTCGTGCCGAGCCTCATCGGTGCGGTCGGGGTGGTGCTCTGGGCCGCGGAGACCACGCTCATCACCTTCACCACGGCGATCCCGCCGGTGCAGACGGTCGGCCTCGCCTTCGTCTTCGCCGCACTCATGTCGCCGATCGTCTGGTGGCTGACCGGCTCGGGGCCGCGCGAGGCCTTCCGCCTGCCGGCTTCCGTCTGGCTCATCGTCGTGGGCGCGCTCGTCGGCTACCATGCCTGCATCTATTACGCGACCCAGAAGGCTCCTCCCGCGGCGGCGGCGCTCCTGCAGGGCACGACGCCCCTGATGATCGTGCTGGGCTCGGCGCTCCTGCCCGGCGAGCGCCTGCGCTGGTGGCATGTCGCCGGCGCGACCTTCGGCCTCGGCGGCGTGCTCATGCTCATCGACGGCGGCGGCGAGGCACCGGGAAGCTGGCCGGACGCCACCTACTATCTCAGCCTGATCGGCATCGCGGCCGCACTCTGGGGGCTCTATGCGATCGTCTCGCGCAGCCGGCCCGACGTGCCGAGCTCGGCGCTCGGGGTCTTCTACGCCGCTTCCGCCGCGATCTGCCTCGCCGCGCATGGCGTGCTGGAAAGCTGGGTGACACCCACGCCCTCGGAATGGGCGGCGATCGCCGGGCTCGGCATCCTGCCCATGGGGCTCGCGATCTATTTCTGGGACTTCGGCATCAAGCGCGGCGACATCCAGGCGCTGGGCGCCTTCGCCTATGTGGAGCCCTTCATCGGCGCGATGCTCGTGGCGCTCTTCGCCCAGGGCTATCTCGATCTCTCGCTGCTCCTGCCCGGGACGCTCGTGATCGGCGGCGCGGCGCTCGCGAGCGCCAGCCTCTGGAACGGCGAGGCGCCCGATGCGGGCGACGCCGCGCTGGAGCCCTCGCTGGAATAGCCCCGAGGTCCCGGCGCATCCGCCCCCTGCTCCGCTCAGCGCCCGAAGGCGAATCGCGTGTGCTGGCGATAGATCTCGCCGGGAACCAGCAGCGCGGAAGGAAAGCCCGGGTGGTTCGGCGCATCGGGCCAGACCTGCGGCTCGAGCGCGATGCCCGCGAAGGCCCCCATGCGCCGGCCGTCGACGCCCGGCACCGGCACGTCGAGCAGGGCGCCGTCATAGACCTGCAGGCCGGGCTCGGTGCTGCGTAGCTCGAGGCCGACGCCCGAGGCCGGACTTGAGAGACGCGCGACCGGACGAAGCGCGCCGCGCGCCTCGGCGATGCAATAGTTGTGGTCGATGACCGGGCCGCCGCCGTCGCGCTGGCGGATCGGCCGCGGCGCCCGGAAATCGAACCTGGTGCCCGCGACCGGCAGCACGGCGCCGGTCGGGATCATCTCCGCATCCACCGGCGTGTAGCGCTCGGCCAGCACCTGCAACCGGTGGTCGAGCACATCGCCGCTGTCGTCGAGCACGAAATAGCTGTGATGGGCGAGGTTGCAGAGCGTCGGCCGGTCGGTCGTCGCCTCGTAGACGATATCGAGCACGCCCCCGGCGCGCAGGCCGAACGTGGCGACGATGGCGATGCGGCCGGGAAAGCCCATATGGCCGTCGGGCAGCACGATCTCGAAGCGCGCCGAGGCGGCATCCCGCCCGACCAGCCGCCAGAGCCGCTTGCCGCAGCCGTCGCTGCCGCCGTGCAGCGCGTGCCTGCCGAGATAGTTGCGGTCGAGCTGGCAGGCCCTGTCCCCGATCACGGCGCGGCCATCGGCGATGCGGTTGGCGCAGCGGCCGGCGGTGGCGCCGAAATGGCGCGAATGCGCGAGATAGGCGCCGATATCGGCCAGGCCCAGGACCAGCGCCGGCCCATGACCCTCCAGCCGCAGGTCCTGCAGCACCGCACCCCAGGTCAGGAAGGTCGCGCTCAGCCCGCCCCCGGTCAGCCGGACCGCCTCGACCTCGCTTCCATCGGGCAGGCGCCCGAAGGAGGTCACGCTCATCCGACCCGCGCCGCGCCGGGCGCCGGAGCGAGATCGGCGCAGAGGTCGATCGGCTTGCGCTGGCGGGCGCTCGCCTCGGCGGCCTCGCCCACCAGCACCGACCAATAGCCGTCGACCAGCCCGACCTCGGGCACGCCCCGCCCGCGGCGCACCAGGTCGAGGATGCGCTGGTGCTGGAAGAAGGTCGAGCCGTGATGGTCGCCGGCGCGCAGGATCTGCTCGTCCACATGCACGATCTCGCGCCGCTCCGCCCTTTCCATCCGGTCGGAGATGGCGATCTCGGCATGGCGCTCGCGCCGGTCGCGGGTGAAACGGGACGGGCCGGGCACGAAGGCATCGACGCGGGCCCTGTCGCCGGTCACCGAGATCACCTCCTGCCAGTAGCTGCCCTCGGCGAACATGCAGAGATCGAGCATGGCGCGCGTGCCGTTGGCGAAATCGATGGTCACGAAGGCGTTGTCGAGGATGTCGGGCTCGACATCGGCGTAGCGCTCCTCCTTGTGGTTCACGTCCGCGCCGGCGGAAGCATAGACCCGCACCGGATCGGCCCGCAGCACCACCCGCATCAGGTCGAAGAAATGGCAGCATTTCTCGACCAGCGTGCCGCCGGTGCGGGCATTGAAGCGGTTCCAGTCGCCGACCTTCTTCAGAAAGGGGAAGCGGTGCTCGCGCACGGACATCATCCGGGGCGCGCCGGCGGTCCCGGCATGGACCTCCTCGATGAGTCGCGCCACCGGCGGCATGTAGCGGTATTCCATCGCCACCCAGACCGGCGCCGCGCGCCCCTCGGCCAGCCGCATCAGCTCGCGGCATTCCGACGCGCGGATCGCGAGCGGCTTCTCGCAGATGATCGCGCGGGAGGTCGCCAGCACGTCCTTCATCATCACGAAATGCAGGTCGTTCGGCGCGGCGATGAGATAGGCGTCGCAGAGATCGGCCGCGAGCATCGCCCGATAATCCTCGAAAATGCGGATCGGACCGCCGGCCAGATCCGCGGCCAGCGCCCGCATGCCCGCGTCGGGATCGGCGAGGGCGGCGACCTCGGCCCCCTCCATAAGCGCGATGTTGCGGATATGCTCCTGCCCCATCATGCCGGCGCCGACGAGGCCGTAACGGATCGTGCTCATGCCTGTTCCACGAGATTGAGGACGGGAAGGTCGAAGCTCGCCGCGAGGCGCCCGAGCGCCGCGGCATGGTCGCCGTAGGCGAGCGCCATGTGATGCTCGAGCCCGCTGTCGATGACCCGGGGCAGCACCGCGCGCGCCGGCGCGTCGAACCGGAGCGTGCCGGAGGTGCCGGCGAACGCCATCGGACGGTCGAGCATCTCCCCAGTCGCGAGCACGAGCTTCGGCGCGCCGCGGGCCTGGCTGAGGCGCAGGAAGGTCACGCGCCCCGGCCTGAGCGGAAATTCGTAGAGCAGCGGCATGCGGCGGTTGGTATGGATCGTCGCGCGCGCCGGGGCACCGGCCATCGAGCGCGGCGCCTGGCCGCAGTGCCAGACCACGGCGCTGTCGTCCTCCGCATCGACATCGACCAGATCGACGAGGAAGACCGGCGCGGCGGCGATGCGCTGCAGCGCGAGCTGGCTCAGCGCGCCCCAGACATCGGCCTCGCAGGCGCAAGGCACGCGCGCCTCGCCCTGCATCGCCACCGGGCCGCAGACCGCGCCGCCGTATTCGGTGAAGGCCTCGGGCCAGCAGCGGATCGCGAAGGCGTCGAGATCCCGGCGCGCGCGGATCCGGTCGAGCGCGAGCTTGAGGCGCAGCGACCGGTCGAGCTCGGCCTGGTCGAGCGCGTCGAGCCCGGCGAGCCCGGCCGCAATGCCGGCGCGCAGCGCCGCAACCGGCGCGGGATCGGCGGCGCGGGCGGTCTCGAAGAGCTCGGCGAGCTCCAGTTCCTCGACTTCGGCGCCGAAGCGGCGCGCGACCTCCGCGGCATCGTAGCGGCAGGTGTCGAAGCCATCCGGCGCGGCGCCGATGCGGGCGATGCGCAACCCGTCGAGGATCGGCTCCGGCAGCGGTTCGGCCGCGGCGGAGACGCCCTCGATCGGGGCGACCGCGCGCGCGCCGGCGAGCAGCGCCGCCAGATCGGCCTCGATCCGCGGCGCCTCGGGATCGGCGTAGAGCCAGCCGAAGGCGCGCCGCCGCAGCCCGAGCGCATGGCTCGCGAGATTGAGCCCGCAGAAGGCGTTGAGCCGCAGCCGCCCCCCGGCCCGCGGCTCGCGCGGCGCCCAGATCGCCAGCGGCGCCTCGACCGCCCTGGCGACCTCGGCGACGAAACCCGCATCGGTGAAGGTGACCTGCGCGACGAGCACGAGATCCTGCGCCTCGGCGCGCAGCGCATCGAGCGCGGCGCGATTGGCGGCGGCGTCCATCAGGAGGTCGCGCGACCCGAGGATTTCGTGCCCGGTGGCATCGAGCCGGGCAAGCATGCCCGCGAGCTTTTCTTCGGCGAGACCGAGGTCGAAGGTCGGCCGCGCCAGGGCCAGAAGGCCGATCCTCATGTCACATTTCCCCGTACCCGTGACGAAAGCTCGCATCGGCCGGCACGAAGGCGCGCCCGTCGCCGCCGAAAACCGGATGGGCGTGCCAGGGTGCGGCCTCGGCATCGGTCAGCGCGTTGAGATCGGCCATGTAGGCGCTGGCCTCGCCGGCGAGATCGGCGCGCATGCGCTCCCAATCGGGGAAATGACCGAAGGCATCGAGCCAGATGGCACGGCCGGCGAGATAGCCCGAGGCCCCGGCGCGATAGGCATGGGTCAGGATGTTGCGGAACGCCGCCTTGCCCGCGCCGGCCGAGAGCATCACCCAGGGCCGTCCGGCGAGGCGGCCCATCTCGTCGAAGGTGGCCTGCACCGCCTGCCAGCCCTCGCCGTCGACGCCGGGCACCGCATTCGCCGCCACCGGGCTTTCCAGCTTGAAGACGTCGACGCCGTAGTCGGGCTTGGCGAATTCCTCGACCGAGGCCAGGACGTCGTCGGCCTTCTTGCCGGCCATCTCCACATAGTCCTTCGTCTGATGCGCATCGCTCGCCAGCGGGAAGACGAGCAGCTCGAAGAGGAAGGGGATGTCGTAGCGGGCGCAGGCCGCGCCGATGCGCTTCACGAAATCCTGCTGATGGGCGTTGATCGCGGCATCGGCATCGGGCCGGTACCAGGCCAGCACCTTCACCGCATCGCCGCCCATGCGCTTGATCTTGTTCACCGACCAGTCGTCGATCTCCGACGAGCGCCGTCCCGCGCCGTCATCCTCGAAGATCGAATCCTCGAGCGTCACGATCAGGCCCTTCGCCGGGGAGAGATCGGCGAGTCCCACCGGGACCGCGAAATGCGGGTCGAGCAGCATGGCGCTCGACTGGTCCTGCAAGGTCTGGACCAGGAGCGCCTTGAAGCGGGCAACATCGGCGAAGGGCGCCTCGGCGGTGCCGTAATGCTTCGCGATCGGACCCTTGATCGGCGGGCGCTGGTCGACGGCGGTCATCTTGAACCGCCCGTTCGCATCGGCCATGCGCCGCATGCCCCAGAGTTTTCCCGCGCTCAATGCCATCATGCGTGCTCCTTCAAGAATCGGTCGAGTTGGTCGCGGTCGGGCAGCGCGCTGCGGCCGCCGAACGCGGAGGATTTCAGGGCGGCGACGGCGTTCGCGCGACGCACCGCGGCGAGCGGCGCGAACCCTTCGGCGAGAAAGAGCGCGAAGGCGCCGTGCCAGACATCGCCGGCGCCGAGCGTGTCGACGGCCGTGACCGCGAAGACCGGCACCTCGAAGAGCGCCGCGCCGTCATGCACCAAGACCGGCGCCGGCCCGCGGGTGACGCAGACCCAGATGCCGAGGTCGCGGGCAGCGCGTTCGAGCGCCGCCGCCGGGTCGCCCTCCCCCGCCCAATCGGCGAGGCCGAGCTCGGAGAAGGCGACATGGCTCGCGGCGCGCAGCGCGCCCGAGGCTTCGCGCACCGGGTTCTCCGCATCGAGCACCGCCGGACGGCCGGCGGCCCGGGCCGCGGCCAGCACCGCCGCGCCCCCTTCCGGCCAGCGCGTATCGGCGAGCGCGGCATCGAACGAGAAGGGCGCGGGCAGGACTGGCGCCGCAGCAAAGAGCCGCGGATCGCGGTGGTTGGCGATGGTGCGCTCGCCACCGGGGCCGACGAGCACCGCCGAGCGCGCGGTCGGCACGCCCGCGACGCGGGCCACGAGGCCGGTCGCCACGCCCTCGGCCGCCATCTCGGCGCAGACGAGATCGCCGAGCGCATCCGCGCCGACGCTGCCCGCGAGATGCGCCGCGCCACCGAGCCGCGCCACCGCCGCCGCCGCGTTCAGCGCGCATCCGCCCGCGGTCAGCGCCGAATCGGTCGCGCGGTATTTCACAGGCGCGTCGACCGGCACGGGCAGGCGGAACACGAGATCCGCGGTGACCACGCCGGTGCAGACGACACTCGCCATTCGAACCCCCGGGAGCTTCATCCGCTTTCCGCCGTCCACGACGCCTTGGACGCGGAGGGCAATCAGTCGTTGATTTTCTGTTCGCGGCGATGTTACTATAACTTATATAAGAAGCAAGATCCAATCGGTACGACCGATGCGAAGGAGGGGGAAGCTTGGCGAAGAGCATGGTCGGCACCTTTGCGGCCGGGGTCCTGGACAGGGTGCGGCGGCAGGTCGCCATCACCCTCCCGCCCGGTCCGGCTCCCCGCCAGGCCGCCGGGCCGCGCCCGGACGGCGATGTCGGGCGGGCGATGGCGTGAATTTGGCAGGGGATCGGAGGAGCTTGCAATGACGCGCGCAATGGCAAGGCTGATCCAGGCCCTGCGCAACCTCAACCGGGCGATCGAATCGGTGCTGAACCCGGTCGCGATGGTGCTGATGGTGCTGATGCTGTTCTCGGTGGTCTGGGGGGTGTTCACCCGGCTCGCCGGCATCTCGGCCCCCTGGACCGACAAGATGATGCTGATCCTGCTGCCGACGCTGGCCTTCGTGGTCGCGCCGATCGCCTATCGCCGCTCGGCCAATGTGGCGCTCGACCTCCTGCGCGACACGCTGCCGCCACGGGCGCGCAACATCCACGGGCTGGTGATGCATCTCGCCATCCTGGTGATGCTGCTCATCGGCCTCGACCTGACGCTGCGCAAGGTCGGCATCGACCCCGCGCCGCTCAGCGCCCTGATCAAGGGGCTGACCGGCCTTGATCTTTCCGTGGTCCGGCCCTTCGCGCCCCCGATCCGGATCCCGGTGCTCAACATCGAGTGGCGCTATGTCTACCAGGTCATGCCTGTCTGCATCGCACTGATGATCCTCGGAAATTTCGAGCTGATCCTGCGGCACGTGCTCGCGATCTTCGACCCCGACCTCTCGCTCGCCCGTCCGGTGCGCAGCCTGGAGGAATCCGAATCCAAGCTGTGGGACTGAGCCCATGAAGATCGCGTTCCTCTGGCTGTTCCTGGCCTCGCTCGCCCTCTCGATCCCGGTGATCTTCGGGTTGCTCGGCACCACGGGCCTCGTCATCACCCACAATCTCGGGGCCGAGTTCGACACCCGCGACCTGAACTCGCTGATCTCGCAGCTGTTCTCGGGGATGTCCTCCGTTCCGCTGATGGCGCTGCCCATGTTCATCCTCGCGGGCGAGCTGATGAACACCGGCGGCATCACCGGGCGGCTGGTGCATTTCTCCCAGACGCTGATCGGCCACCTGCGCGGCGGGCTCGCCCATGTCAACATCCTGAGCTCGGTGCTCTTCGCCGGCCTCTCCGGCTCGGCGGTCGCCGACACCTCGGCGCTCGGCTCGATGCTGATCCCGGCGATGGAAAAGCAGGGCTACACCCGCCGCTTCGCGGCCGCGGTGACCGCGGCGAGCTCGGTGATCGGGCCGATCATCCCGCCCTCGGGCATCATGATCATCTATGCCTTCATCATGGGAGTCTCGCCGGCGGCGCTCTTCGCCGGCGGGATCGTGCCCGGCCTGATGATCGGCGGCGGGCTGATGCTGATGGTGGCCTTCCTCGCCCGGCGCTACGACTTCCCGGTCGCGAGCAAGCGCGCGACCCTCTGCGAGGTCTACCAGGCCGGCAAGGTCACCTTCTGGCCGCTCCTGACGCCGGTCATCCTGCTCGGCGGCATCCTGACCGGCTTCTTCACCCCGACCGAGGCCGCCGGGATCGCCGCCTTCTACGCGCTCATCGTCGCCCTCTTCATCCTGCGGGCGCTGAAGTTCGGCGAGTTGCCGCGCATCTTCCTGCGCTCCGCGATCGCCTCGGGCATCATCCTCTTGCTGATCGGCGCCTCGAAATCCTTCAGCTGGGCCGCCGACCAGGTCGGCGCGGCGCAGATGCTGGCCGATTTCGTGCTCGGGCTGACCGAGAACCCGATCCTGCTCCTGATCCTGCTGAACGTGATGCTCTTCGTGGTCGGCATGTTCCTCGATGCCGGCCCGGCGATCCTGATCCTCGGGCCGATCCTGAGCAAGGTCTATGTCGGCGAGCTCGGCGTCGATCCAATCCATTTCGCGATCGTGATGTGCGTCAACGTCACCGTCGGCCTCGCCACGCCACCGATGGGGCTGGTACTCTTCGTCGCCGCCGCCGTCTCCAAGGAGAAAGTGGAAACCATCGCCAAGGCGATGCTACCCTTTCTCGCCGTGGAGATCGCCGTGATCTTCCTGATCACGATGTTCGAGGATCTCGTGCTCTTCGTGCCCCGCCTGCTGGGGCTCGCCTGACCCAATCCGCTTTACCCTAGGGAGGACTGACCATGCCTGCATTCTGGAAGACCCTGGCGGCGAGCGCGGCCCTCGGCGCCGCCTTCGCCGCGCCGGCCGCCCATGCCCAGGATTCCACCACCCTGAAGATCGCCTTCCTTGGCTCCGAGGACGACGAGGATTACGACGGCTCGCTCGTCTTCAAGAGCTTCGTCGAATCCGCCTCGAACGGCAGCCTGGCGGTGGAGATCTATCCCAACGGCCGCTTCTGCTCGACCGAGGAGGAATGCTCCGAGGCGCTGCTCGACGGCCGGCTCGACATCTTCATCACCACCAACGGCGGCCTCGCCGGCTGGTATCCGCCGGCGCAGTTCCTCGACCTGCCCTATCTCTTCCCGAACGACGCCGTGGCGGAATGCGTCTTCGACGGGCCGCTCACCGACAAGCTGCGCGCCGCCGTGCTCCAGGATGTCGGCGCGGTGCGGCTGATGGCGATCTCCAATACCGGCGGCTGGCGGAACATCGCCACCACGGGCAAGGCGGTCCATGGCCCGGCCGATGTCGCCGGCCTCAAGCTGCGCACCATCCCCGCCGA
>NZ_DAIUBO010000068.1:0-17500 GCF_036846665.1 Amaricoccus sp.
GAGGGCGGGCTCCGCATCGGCTTCGACCGGATCGGGCCCCTGCTCCGCTCGGATCAGGCCGCCGCAACCGCGCCATGGCGAAGGCTCGGAAAGCCCGATCCATCCCTCGGGGTCATGTCGTGGGGGCGCGCCGAAGCGCGTTCTGAAAAACCATCCGATAACAAACAGATAGCCTGCGTCTCATCGTGAGACGCCTCCAAGGCGACGATCCGAGCCTGTCGGCGGAGGTCGTGTCAGTCGACGTGGAAGACCTCTTCGGCCATCGCCCACCACTCGCCCTCGGGGCAGCTGGCGAGCGGCTCCTGCAGCGGCATGTTGATCGACCACCATTTCTGGGTGGCTGGGTCGGCGGCCATCTTGGCGCTGTCGGCGGCGAAGTCCTGCCCATGGTACTCGAAATAGGCGAAGAGCAGGTTCTCCGGCTGGCGCAGGAAGATCGAGTAGTTGCGGATGTTGCAATCGGCGATCTTGGCCAGCACCTCGGGCCAGACGGCGGCGTGCAGCCTCCTGTATTCCGCGATCCCCTCGGGGCGGATGCCGAGGACGAGGCCCATGCGCTTCATCGGCGTATCTCCCTGGTGAATTCCTCCACGCTCCTGCCGCGGACGGCGTCCCAGTCCCAGTCGATGCCGATCCCGGGATCCTCCGGCGCATGGGCGTAGCCGTCCGCGATGGTCATGCGCCTGCCGGTCAGATCGTCGAGCTGCGGGATGTATTCGACATACTTCCCGTTCTGGACCGCGCAGACGAGGGAGACGTGGAGCTCCATCAGGAAATGCGGGCAGACGGGCATGTCGAAGGCCTCCGCCGCATGCGCCACCTTCAGCCAGGGCGTGATGCCGCCGATGCGGCCCACATCCACCTGGACGACCGAGCAGGCGCCCTTCTGCATGTATTCGCGGAAATGCCGGATCGAATAGAGCGATTCCCCCACCGCGATCGGGGTCGAACTGCGGGCGTTCAGCCGCATATGCCCGTCGATGTCGTCGGCGGCGAGCGGCTCCTCGATCCAGGCGAGGTCGATGTCGCGCAAGCGCTCGGCGCGGCGGATCGCCTCGTCGAGGCCGAAGCCCTGATTGGCGTCGGTCATGATCTCGTAGCCCTCGCCGACCGCCTTGCGCACGGCGGAGAGGCGCGCGAGATCCTCCGAGCCATGCGGGCGCCCGATCTTGACCTTGGAGCCGACGAAGCCCTTCGCCTTGGCCGCGACGGCATCCTCCACCAGCGCCTCCGTCTCGATGTGAAGCCAGCCGCCCTCGGTGGTGTAGAGCGGGCATTTCTCCCTCGCCCCGCCCGCGAGCTTCCAGAGCGGCAACCCCTGCCTGCGCGCGCGCAGATCCCAGAGCGCGGTGTCGATGGCGGCCAGCGCGATGGCGGTGATGGCGCCGATCGTGGTGGCATGGGTCACGAATTCGAGCTCGTGCCAGATCGCCTCGATCCGCTCGGCGTCCCGTCCGACGACCCTCGGGGCGAGATGGTCGACGAGGAGCCGCATGACCGAGGAGCCGCCGGTGCCGATGGTGTAGGAATAGCCCGTGCCGCTGGCGCCGTCGCTGTCGGTGATCGTGACGATGGGCGTCTCCTGGGAGACGAAGGACTGGATCGCGTCCGTGCGCTTCACCTTGGGCACGAGGTCCACCATCCGGAGCTCGATCCGCTCGATCGTCGCCATTCCGACTTCCTCAGTGTCCGGCCGGGCCCGACCGAGATCGAAGCCCGGGCGCCCCGGCCCCGCGCCGCCGGGCCCCGGCTGCATCGCGCGGGCGATTCATATGCAAGCAGCACATTCATTCATCAGTCAAGGCGCCCCGTTTCAGGCTTCCCGCCGCCGAAATCCATGCGTATACGCGTGGCAGCGTTCACTGGAGAATCCCCTGGTCAGAAACGAGAATGCCGACCGCTACCGGGCCCCGGCGCTCGACAAGGGGCTCGACATCCTGGAGCTTCTCTCCGGGGTCGATATCGGGCTGACGCAGGCCGAGATCGCCAAGCGCCTGGACCGCAGCCCCAACGAATTCTACCGGATGCTCGACCGGTTGGTGCGGCGCGGCTATGTCACCCGGGTCGACGGAGACCGCTATGCGCTGACCCTGAAGCTCTTCGGCCTCGCGCAGCTGCATGCGCCGGTCCGGCGGCTGGTGAGCTTCGCGACGCCGCTGATGCGCGACCTGGCGGAGACGACGCTGCAGGCCAACCAGCTCGCGGTCTTCGACCGTGGGGCGGCGGTGGTGATCGCGCAGCAGGAGGCGCCGGGATACTGGGGGATCTCGATCCGGGTCGGCTCGCATGTCAGCCTGTTCGACACCGGATCGGGCCATGTGCTGCTGGCCTTCCGCTCGGCGGAGGAACGCCAGATGATGCTCCGGGAGAATGCCGGGCACGGCGGGATCCGCGACCTTGGGCCGGAGTTCACGGCCCGGCTCGACCAGGTCCGCGACCGCGGCTACGAGATGATGGCCAGTCTGCAGACGGCCGGGGTCTTCAACCTCTCGGCGCCGGTGCTCGCGCCGGACGCGCGGGCGCTCGCGGCGCTCACGGTGCCCTATGTGACGCTGGTCAACACTCCGCAGGCACCCGACATCACCCGGACGGTGGACCTGATGCGGGCGACGGCCGAGACGCTGTCCCGGCTGGCCGGATCCGGTGCAAGGCAGGGCGGGGAGGCGGAATGATCCTCGACACCCATCTGCACATCGTCGACCGGAGGCGCCTGCGCTATCCCTGGCTCGCGGGCGTGCCGGCGCTGGACCGGGATTTTCCCTACGAGGATTATGCGCGGGAGGCGCAGCGGGGCGGCATCTCGGCCACGCTCCACATGGAGGTGGACGTGGATCCGGCACAGATCGAGGCGGAGACGCGCTACGTTGAGGCCAAGGCGGCGGCGGGCGGTCTCCTGCGGGGATGCATCGCCTCGTGCCGGCCCGAGGAGGAGGGCTTCGCGGCCGCCCTGGAACGGGCGCTCGAGGATCCCTTCGTGAAGGGCTTCCGCCGGGTGCTGCATGTGATGCCGGATGCGCTGTCGGAAGGCGCACGCTTCCGGGAGAACGTCGGGCGGCTGGCCGGGACGGGGCGGAGCTTCGATCTCTGCGTGCTGCCGCGGCAGATGCCGCAGGCGATGGCGCTGGTCGATGCCGCGCCGGGGGTGCGCTTCGTGCTGGACCATTGCGGCGTGCCGGATATCGCCGGCGGCAACTTTTCGGGCTGGCGGGACGGGATCACCGCGATGGCGCGGCGGCCGAACGTGATGGCGAAGATCTCCGGGGTCGTGGCCTATGCCGGGCCGGAATGGGAGGTGGAGACGCTGCGGCCCTGGGTCGAGCATACCATCGACGCCTTCGGCTGGGACCGGGTGGTCTGGGGGAGCGACTGGCCGGTCTGCACCCTGGGCGGCGGGCTCACGGCCTGGATCGCCGCGACCCGGGCGCTGGTCGCGGGTGCGAGCGAAGCAGAGCGCGAGCAGCTCTTCTCGGCCAATGCGCGGGCGCTCTGGGGCCTCTGATCCGCCATCCGGCGGAGTCGATCGGACCGGGGGGGCCTGCCCGAACCGGCAAATGCGAGGCATTGCCTCACGCCGGTCCGACGGCCGAAACGGGCAGGCGGAGGTCGAGCGGCAATGCGCGCGTGCACGGCCGGTGACGCCTTCGGCGCGGGGGTTTTGCATTCCTCCGATCCCCGCGCTATCACCCGCGAAAGCCAGCCGGAGCGGCCCATGATCCTCTATCCCGCCATCGACCTGAAGGACGGAAAATGCGTCCGCCTCCTGCGCGGCGACATGACGCAGGCTACCGTCTTCGGGGAGGATCCGGCCGCCCAGGCCCGCGCCTTCGCCGCCGCGGGGTGCCGCTGGCTGCATCTCGTCGACCTCGACGGCGCCTTCGCCGGCCGTCCCGTGAATGCCGAGGCGGTCGCGGCGATCCTCGGCGCCGTCGAAATCCCCGTGCAGCTCGGCGGCGGCATCCGCGACCGGCAAACCATCGAAGACTGGCTGGAAAGAGGCGTCGCCCGCGTCATCCTCGGGACCGCAGCCCTGCGCGACCCGGAGCTCCTGCGCAGCGCCGCCCGGGCCCATCCCGGCCGGATCGCACTCGGCATCGACGCCCGCGGCGGCCGCGTCGCCGTGGAGGGCTGGGCCGAGACCACCGCCACCACCGCGGTCGACCTCGCCCGCCGCTTCGAGGACGCGGGCCTCGCCGCCCTCGTCTATACCGACATCGAGCGCGACGGCGCGATGCAGGGTCCGAACGTCGCCGCCACCGCCGCCCTCGCCGCGGCCGTCGCCATCCCGGTCATCGCCAGCGGCGGGGTCTCCTCGCTCGCGGACCTCGAAGCCCTGCGCGACATCCCCACCCCCCTCGACGGCGCCATCACCGGCCGCGCCCTCTATGAGGGACGGATCGACCTGGCCTCGGCTGTCGCCAGCCTCGCAGCCTGAGGAAAACCGCCATGGAACAGGAGCTTGCCGGCCGATGCTGACCGTCCGCGTGATCCCCTGCCTCGACGTCAAGGACGGCCGCGTTGTCAAGGGCGTCAATTTCGAGGGCCTCGTGGACGCCGGCGATCCGGTCGAGGCGGCGCGGGCCTACGATGCCGCGGGCGCGGACGAGCTCTGCTTCCTCGACATCTCCGCCAGCCGCGAGAAGCGCGGAACGCTGCTCGATCTGGTGTCGCGCACGGCGGAGCAATGCTTCATGCCCCTGACCGTGGGCGGCGGCGTCCGCACGGCCGAGGATGTGCGCGCGCTCCTGCTCGCGGGCGCCGACAAGGTCAGCTTCAACACCGCGGCCGTGGCCGACCCCGACTGCGTCTCGAAGGCCGCGGACAAGTTCGGCAATCAATGCATCGTCGTGGCGATCGACGCCAAGACCGTCGCGCCGGGGCGCTGGGAGATCTTCACCCATGGCGGCACCCGCCCCACCGGCATCGATGCCGTCGTCTTCGCGAAGGCGATGGCGGCGCGGGGCGCCGGCGAGATCCTGCTGACCTCGATGGACCGCGACGGAACGCGCGCCGGCTACAACCTGCCCCTGACCCGCGCCATCGCCGAGGCGGTGCCCGTCCCCGTGATCGCCTCGGGCGGCGTGGGCAGGCTCGACCACCTCGTCGAGGGCGTCACGGAGGGCCATGCATCGGCGGTCCTGGCCGCATCGATCTTCCACTTCGGAACCCATTCGATCCAGGAGGCCAAGGCCAGGATGGCGGCGGCCGGCATTCCGGTGAGGACCGCATGACCGACACGCTCGCCCGCCTCTTCGCGACCATCGAATCCCGCGCCGGCGCCGATCCGGCGATGTCACATACGGCGGCGCTGCTCGGCCGGGGCCCGGCCCGATGTGCGGAGAAGTTCGGCGAGGAGGCGATCGAGGCGATCGTGGCGGCCGCCGGCGCCGACAGGGGCGCGCTGGTCCACGAGGCCGCGGACACGCTCTATCACCTGCAGGTCATGCTCGTCGCCAGCGGCGTCGCCTGGGCCGAAGTCCTCGCCGAACTCGAGCGCCGCGAGGGCCGGTCGGGCATCGCCGAAAAATCCGCGCGCCTGCCCGGCGGCTGACGCGGTGCCACTTCGCCGGTCATCTGCATTGCACGGGCCGCGGCGGTCGAATATAGACCGTTCGGGGCACCCGTGGCTCGGCTGGACAGGGCTGTCGGCCTCCGAAGGCGGTTGTCAAGGGCATGGCGATTCTAGAGGAGACCGAAAGCGGCCGTAGGAACAAAGGTTTGCGAGGCCCTCGTTCTGATCTTTCAACTCGCGGAGAGTTCACGTAAGCAGTTGCGACACGGCAAGCACCCATAGCTCAGCTGGATAGAGCGCTACCCTCCGAAGGTAGAGGTCTCAGGTTCGAATCCTGATGGGTGCGCCATTTGCAACCAGAACCTGGCACTCCTGCCGGAACCGCCCAGCCACCCATCACCAGTCGCTCCAGAACAGCCCGCCTTCCGTGGATACGGATGTTCGTGTCGTTCACCTCGACGCCATCGATCGGCAATACCGCCGTGCATTTCGAAGCGCAGGGCGCCGCGCAAGCGACTGCCGCCAACCGGCACGATGCGGACGCGCCGCCGTCGCGACCCTCTCGCTCGCCGCCGGATAGGCGATGCTCGGCCATCCGACCTCGCTCCTGAAACCCATGCTCGAACGGCGCCATGCGGCGCTTCCGGCAGCCAGACCACGTCTTCGGGACAGGACCCGCCCCTGAACATCCAGTTCGAGGAACTGGCCAAGCCGGGCCGCGACCAACTCGAGCAGCGGGACGTCACCTTGGCTGTCCACCGGCCCCGATGTTCGACGGTGCGACCGAGACGGTCTTGACGACTGCGTGCATCTCCACGCCCTCCGCGAGACCGAGCGCATCGGCCGAGCGCCGCGTAATGTGCGCCAGCACGCGCCCCGCCGCCGTATTGAGCGCGACGATGGCGCCCGGTCCGTCGCTGGGACGAACCTCGCGGACTATCCCAGGCAGAATGTTGAGCGCCGACAAGCCCTCGGGCCGGGTGCGCGACAGGATGACGTCATGGGCGGCGATCCGGACGCGCAGGGTGCTGCCGGTCGCCTGCGCCACGCGCGGCAGGAACAGGGGAAGGCCGCCTGCCTCGAGTTCGGTCAACCCGTCGTCGTGGTGATGCGCAACGCGCACCGTCAGCACGGCGCCCACCGCGCGCACTCCGGCGGGCAGGACCGAAGGGTCGCCAAGCACCTCGGCCGCCGGCCCCTGCGCCACGACGCGGCCGCCGTCCAGCGCCACCACGGTGGTGGCGAGCCGCGCGACCTCGGATGCGGAATGGCTGACATAGAGCATCGGCACGCTCACCTCGTCGCGCAGCCGCTCGAAATAGGGCAGAATCTCGGCCTTTCGCGCTTCGTCAAGCGAGGCCAGCGGCTCGTCGGCGAGGACCAGGCGCGGGGCGGACAGGAGCGCGCGGCCGATGGCCACCCTCTGCTTCTCGCCACCCGAGAGCACGCCGGGGCGGCGGCCGAGCAGATGGCCGATCCCTAGAAGCTCCGCGATGCGGCCCATGTCCTCGCGTGCGGCGCCCTTCGGAGCCATCCATGCACCATAGGCAAGGTTCTGACGGACGGTCAGATGCGGAAAGAGCCGCCCCTCCTGGAAGATGTAGCCGATCCGGCGGTGGTGCGGCTTGACCCGGACGCCCCGTGCCGTGTCGAGCAAGGTCCAGTCGCCGGAGGCGATGAGCCCTTGATCCGGCATCAGGAGCCCTGCCACGGCGTTGACGATGGTCGTCTTGCCCGACCCGGAGCGGCCGAACAGCACCGTCACGCCCGGTGGAGCGCGAAACTCTGCGTCGAGCGTGAAGCTCGCGAAGGCATGACGGATGGCGACGTGCAGCATCACGCGCCCCCGACCCGCGCGGCCACGCGGCGTCCGATCAGTTCGGAAAGGAAGAGGGCGCCCATCGCCACGACGATCGAGACTATCACGAGCTTCATCGCCGAGCTCTCGCCCCCCGGCGCCTGCAGGAAGGCGTAGATCGCGGATGGGATTGTGCGGGTCTGGCCGGGAATATTCGACACGAAGGTGATGGTCGCGCCGAATTCGCCGATCGCCTTGGCGAAGGCGAGGATGACACCCGCGACGATGCCGGGCAGGGTCATCGGGAGCGTAACGGTCAGGAACACCCAGACCGGCGAGGCGCCGAGGGTTGCCGAGGCCTGCTCCAGCCTGGGGTCGACCGCCTCGATCGACAGCCGGATCGCGCGAACCATCAGCGGGAAGGCCATCACCGCGGCCGCCACTGCGGCTCCGGTCCAGCGGAACGCGAAGACGATGCCCCAATCGGCCAGGATGCTGCCGACGGGGCCGCGCGTACCCAGCGTCAGAAGAAGGAGATAGCCTGTCACTACCGGCGGCAGGACCAGCGGCAGGTGGACGAATCCGTTCAGGAGCTGCTTGCCCGGGAAGGACCAGCGCGCCAAGGCATAGGCCACGAGAATCCCCAGCGGCAGGCTGACGAGCGTCGCCCAGATGGAAACCTGGAGGGAGAGCGTGACGGCCCTCCACTCCTCGGGGCCGAGCCAGTCCGTCATCGGCTATTGTTCGAGGACCATGAAACCCTGCCGCTCGAAGGCCGCGCGCGCCTCGGGGCCGCGCAGGTATTCGAGGAACGCCGCCTCGGCCGGGAAGTCGCGGCTCGCCAGATCCGCCGCCGGGTAGACGATGGGCGGGTGCGTCTCCGCGGGAAAGGTGCCCACCACGGTGACGTTGTCCTCCGCCGCGGCATCGGTTGCGTAGACGATGCCGTAGGGAGCCTCGCCTGTGGCAACGAAGGCCAGGGCGGCGCGCACGTTGTCGGCCTGTGCCACCTGCGCTTCGACGCTCTCCCAAAGCCCCAGGCTCTCCAGCGCGGCCTTCCCGTAGACGCCGGCCGGCACGGAATCGACCAGCGCCATGGCAAGCCGGCCGTCTCCGAGCAGGCCTGCCAGATCCGTGTTGGGCCCGATCTCGATCGGCCCGGCCTCCGTGCCGAAGGCGATGAGAACGATGCTGTTGCCGAGAAGGTCGAACCGCGTCCCTTCCTCGACCAGGCCGTCGGCCTCGACCGTGTCCATCCAGTCGGTACTGGCCGAAATGAAGATGTCGGCGGGCGCGCCCTGCTGGATCTGGCGTGCAAGAGCCGAGGAGCCCGCAAGGGAGATCACGAGATCATGCTCTGTCGCTGCCTCGAAGTCCGCCTCGATCTCGGCCAGCGCATTGGTCATGCTGGCGGCTGCAAAGACGGTGATGTCATCGGCCGCGGCAACCACGGGGGCGGATACAGCAATGGTCAATGCGCACGCCGCTGCCCGCAGGGAGGGACAGGTGTAGCCTGGCTCGAACACGGACGATACTCCCTGATGCTGATATGTTTGGCGGAACATATCGCAATGCGCCATTCGCATGGTCAAGCGCTATTTTCCCTCGGGAATATCCCTCAACAGCGCCCGCAATGCCGCGAGGTGCTCGGCGCCGCCCGCTGCTGCCTCCGCCTCGAAGGCGCGATACTGCGCCAGGACCTCGCGCCCGAGTTCGGTCAGCACCGCGCCGCCGCCTCCCGGACCGCCGCGCGTGCTGTCGACCAACGGGGCGCGGAACATGGCGTTCAGGGTTCCGATCAGCTCCCACGCCCGTTTGTAGCTCATGCCCATCTCGCGACCCGCCGCAGCGATCGATCCGCACCTGTCGATCCCATCGAGCAGATCCGCCTTTCCCGGACCGATCGTCTCGTGGTCTCCGAAGACGATCCGGATGCGCAGACGGGGCTCGGAGGGGCGTTGTGGTTCCAGCTGCATATCGCATGATGTGACGGAAACGGCGCTTGCTATCAAGCATGGCAAGAAGAATGCACGGCTTTCGATCAACGGCACGACCGTGCCGCTCCCTCGGGCGGCAGAATCGGTGAATCCGCCGCCGGAGAAAAGGTCGGAAGCCGACGGAGTTGGGATTGCAGAAGGGCGTTGTTGCACGGAAGCGACTGAAATGAGGGGATTCCTCTGTTGCGAGGAAAGTGGTTCACGCTTGGGATGACCCCGCGCATCCGCAAGCTCCCTGCCCCGAAGCCGAGGCCCCGCTACCGGCTCACGAACGGGCGCGGCCACACCCTCGGCCTGGCGTTGCGCATCGAGGTGCACTCGGCCGGCGTGCAGGATCGCGACGGGGCGGCGCCGGTTCCTGGTCGCATCAGCCGGCGCTTCCCCTTCATCGAGCGCTTTCTTGCGGACGCCGGCTGCCAGGGCCCGCGCGTCGCCGCTGCTGCGCCGCGCCCCGTCGCGATCATCGAGCGCACCGAAACCGGCTTCGTCGTCCAGCGCACCGCCGCCAGCCTGCACAGGAAGGGGTTTCCGGCTGGAAACCGATCCACCGGAGCGATTTCCGGTCAGCCGGCAATCCCCGCCGTGTCGGGCGAACCAAGGGCGGCCTGAGCTCGAAGCTGCGCGTGGTCTGCGACGGCGGGGGCAAGCCGCCGATCCCGCTGCTCAGCGAGGGCCAGGCCAGCGACCATCGCGGCGCGGCGACCATGCTGCCGGACGTCGAGGTGCTGATCGCCGACAAGGGCACCGACAGCGACCGGTTCCGCAAGGCCCCGACCGGCCTCGAGATCGCGCCCTGCATCCCCGGCCGCTCATCCCGAATTCGACGCCTTCGATCCGTCGCGCCTCCCCCGGCGCGACCGGCTTGCCGCCTGAGTGCCGCCGTGTTGCGGCGGCCGCCTAGTTGGTGATGACGTCTTCCCAGATCTTGTTGTTCGGGACGATCACCGTCCGGTTCTCGGGCGTGGTCAGGTAGGTCGAAAAGAGGCTCACCCGCTCCACCTTGCCCGAGGTGCCTGCCGCCTCGATCTCGTCGCCGGCGTCGAACGGTCGCAGGAACAGGATCAGCATGCCGCTCGCGAAGTTGCTGATGGTGTTCTGCAGCGCGAAGGCGAGGATGAAGCCCGCGGCGCCGAGACCGGCGAGGATCGGCGTCATGTTGGTGCCGATCCACGACAGCCCGACGAGGAAACCCACCAGGGCGCCGACCCGCTCGATCCAGCGCCGGAGGAAGCTGCGCATCAGCTTCGAGCTGAGTTCGGTGCGGCGCAGCGCGAGGTTCACCACAAGGCTCACCACCCAGCCGATGGCGAAGCCGATCGCTGTCGCGAGAACGACGATGCCGAGGTTCCGGGCGAGCCGCCGCCCGCCGTCCTCGGCCACCGCCCACTCCTGGATCGTCAGGAGCGCCGTGCGCCAGTTGCGCGTGTCGACGGTGACGCCGCCGACGTCGGCGATGTAGGCGCGATACTCCTCGGTCTCGGTCGGGTCGCCGCCCTTGGCCTCGAAGGCGTCCATGACCAGCCGGAAGCGGTCCGAGATGGCGGTCCGTGTCTCCCTGATCTCGGAGATCCGCTCGACCAGCGCCTCCTGCTCAGGAGTCATCTCGGCCTCGGCCGCGGCCGCGTCGCCCTCGGGTTCGGTGGCGGCCTCGCCTTCGGTCTCGCCCCCCGCGGCGGCCTCGGCCGCCTCCGCCTGCGCGCTGTTGAGCTCGAAGAGCTCGAGCTCGGCAAACGAGAGCTCGGCCACCGCCTCGCGCAGAAGGCCGCTCCACGACGACATCTCGAGCCGGAGCTCTTCGAGCGTCAGCGGCTCGAGCAGAAAGTCGAGCGCGCCGGGGTCGATCTCGGGATCGCCCGTGGTGATCGCCTCGGGCTCCTCGCCGCCGGCCGCCAGAAGCTCTTCGAGCGCGGCGCGCACGTCATCGGTCGAGACCGGCGGCGGGGGCGGCGGATCGCCACCCCCCGGAGCCAGCTGCGCCGCCACCTGAGCCGGGGCGCTTCCGAGAAGCACGAGGAGCAGAATGAGGCGAGCAAGCGTCGACATGACGTCACCTTCCGTTGCTGCGTTCCGCTGGTTGTTTGCACGCCCCCGCCAGGAGACGCAACCCGGTCAGCGTCGTCCGGCAAAGGGTCAGGCGTGGGGTCGCGGTCCACAGCCGAGCGCCACGGCGACCGGCAGCCGCACAGCTCTGCCGCTCGTGGAACGATATCGGGAAGGAACCACAGGTAGTCAGGGCGACCGCTCAAGAGTGCCCAGAAACCTGGCGATCTTCGTTTCACGCGCGTCGTTGCTCAGGCCCTTCCCAATACCGTAGCGTCAAGAGCAGGCGTTCCATCACCTCGACCAGACCGGCAATCCGAGTCTTCCTGCCGGATGTCCGGCCAGTCGGCATGCCTGTCGATCACAATGGCTGCGCTGGACGAGCGAGGTCGGGCCGGCGATGAGCCGCGGCACATGTCCGCGGCGCGCAGGTCGCGGCCCATAGGTGGCTTCGTCATCGAATACCGCACCGAATAAGACCCAGCATCGCCTCGAACAACGGCACGTCCCCCTGTCCGAGGCGATGAATTCGGCAAGTCACCTCCCCCTCCGAACCCTATCGGGCGTCGACACTCGGCACGAAGCCGCCATGGATCTGCCCGGCTCGGCCAAGCGGCATCATCCGTTTCCCTCAGGCGGCGTCGACCGCCGCCTCGAGTGCCGCGATGTCGATCTTGCGCATGGTCATCATCGCCTCGAAGGCGCGCTTCGCCGCGCCGCGATCGGAACCCGTCGTCAGCTCTATCAGACGCCGCGGCGTGATCTGCCAGCAGAAGCCCCAGCGATCCTTGCACCAGCCACAGGCGCTCTCGGCGCCGCCGCTGCCGACGATCGCGTTCCAGTAGCGATCGGTTTCCTCCTGGCTTTCGGTCAGGACCATGAAGCTGACGGCCTCGTCCGGCGTGAAGGTCGGGCCGCCGTTCAGGCCGATGAAGCTGCGCCCGAGGACGGTGAACTCGACCGTGAGTTCGTCGTCCTTCTGGCCTCCGGGAAAGTCGCTCGCGGCCGCGCTGGCACGGCCGACATGGCTGTCGGGAAAGGTCGCGGCGTAGAATTCCGCGGCCTTCCTTGCTTCGCCGTGGTCGAACCACAGGCAGGTGACGAGTTCGGTCATGGCGGTCTCCTTTCAGCTCTGGGCCTTGCTGCCTTCGAAGTTCAGCATCCAAGGCGTGCCGAACCGGTCGGTGAACATGGCGAAACGCTCCGCCCAGAAGGTTTCGTCGGGCGCCATCTCCACCGAAGTCGCGTCCTTTGCCAGCGCGCCGTGGATTCGGTCGAATTCGTCGCGCGACGTGGGGGCGATCGAAATGCGGAAACCCTCCGGTTTGCTGTACATCTCCGCGGGGCTGTCCGAAGCCATGACCGTCGCGTTCCCGAGGCGCATGCTCATGTTCATGACCAGGTCGTCGCCGCCGGGCATGCGGCTTTCCGGATCGGGCGCGTCGGCATTGCGAAAGACGCCGCCGATCTCGCCGCCGAGAACCTCGGCATAATGCGTCATCGCCTCGAGGCAATTGCCCTTGAAGAAGAGGTAGATTGTCGGTTCCATTTCTGAATTCTCCTCTGGTGGTGAGAGATGTCTTCGAAGGAACGGGTCACGGCGCCGCCGCCAGGAAGAAGGCCCGTTGCGCATCGAACGCCCGCCTGAAGGCCGGGCGCGCCTCGCCGCGCACGACATAGGCCGAAAGGTTCGGATGGCCATCGAGCAGGTCGGACCCGCCCAGCCGGCGCAGGACATCCACCATCATCAGATCGCCTGCGCTGAAGCCGCCGTCGAGCCAGTCGGCCTCCCCCAGACTGCGCGACAGGTCGGCCAGCCTTCCGCGGATGCGCTCCTCGACGGCGCGCAGGCGCTGCGCGAACCAGCTTTCGCCGTGCTCGAAGTAGATGACGGCCTCGCGCTCGACGATCGGCGGCTCGATCGTGCCGACGGCCGCGAACATCCACATGATCGCGCGCGCCTGGGCGTCGGCATCGTCGGGCAGGAGCCCGGTCCGGGTCCGGGCGATATGAAGCACGATCGCGCCGGTCTCGAACAGCGTCAACGCACCTTCCTCGAAGGTCGGGATCTGGCCGAAAGGTTGCAGCGTCAGGTGCGCGGGTTGCTTCATCGCGGCGAAGGAGACCGGACGGATATCGTAGCGCTGGCCGACCTCTTCGAGCGCCCAGCGCACCCGCATGTCGCGCGCGAGCCCCCTCCCCCCGTCGGGCGAACGTCTGAAGGCGGTGACGGTCGGGATCGGCCGCGCATTCATCGCGACACCTCCGGCACCCCGTTCGCCGCGAAAAGCATCTGGATGTAGCGCTTCAGGTGATCGACGCTGTCGCGTGCCACCGCACGGTCGCCGGTGGCCTTGGCGAGGATGAAGGCACCCTGCAGCACGGCCTGGGTGTGGGCGGCAAGGCTGGCGGGTGTCCAGTCCGCCCTGATCCCGCGCGCGGCCATGGCCGCCGCGATGTCCGGTTCCAGCGTCGCGGCGTGACCGAAGATGCTGGCCGCGCAGGCGTCGCGGATGGCCGGGTGCGACTCGTAGACCTCCTGCGCCATGGTGCCGACGAGACAGGTGAAGGCGGCGGGCTCGCCCTCGATGATGGACTTGCGGAACTCGACGTAGCCCATCAGCCGGTCGAAGGGATCGGCATGATCGTGATAAGACGCATTCGCGAAGAAGGCGGATGTCGTCTCGGCCCAGAAGGCGGCGGCGGCAACACCGAGGGCTTCCTTGTTCTCGAAATGATGGAAGAAGGCTCCCTTCGTCACACCGGCCACCCTGCACAGCTCGTCCACCGTGGTGGCGGAAAAACCTTGTGCCCGTATCACGTCGCGTGCGGCCGCCAGCAGCCTCGTGCGGGCGTCGCCGCGATCGGGATCAACCTTGGTTGGTCTGGGCATGGCGATACATACCAACTGGATGGTATGTATGTCAAGCAACTTGCTCGGAACCCGTCGACAAGATCTGCGCGACTATTCCAGTGGCCAGACTTCGACGACACCATGGGCAACGGCACAGGGGACCTGCGAGACATTCTCGATCGCTTCCGCCAGATCTGCGGCTTCGATCACCGCGAAGCCGGCGACCGGCAGGACCGAAATCATGAACGGGCCGTCGCGGATCTCGAGGCCGGCCGCATCGGGATTGCGCACCTGCACCGGCGCGCCGGCGATCCCGATCAGGGCGCCTTCGGCAATGAGCTTCGCGTCCTGCGCGTGGGCCGCGTCCCTGACGGGCTGCGGCGTGCGGTCGTAGCCGGCCCGGTCGCCGTAGCCGATGGCGATGAAACCGGGCATGGCGCGGCCTCCTTCCCCTATCTTGCGAGCCTGACATGCGTCGCGGCATCCGTCGCTTCGTGCCCGACGATGCGATAGCCGAGCGCCGGCAGATCGAGTCCCGCGAACATCGCCTCGCCGCGTCCGAGAACCACCGGCGAGGCCGCGAAATGCAACTCGTCGATGGCGCCGGCCTGAAGATATTGCCGCACCGTCGAGACACCGCCGCCGATCTTCACGTTCCTGTTCCCGGCCGCCGACCTGGCCTTTTCGAGCGCGGCCGCGATCCCGTCCGTGACGAAGTGAAAGACCGTGCCGCCCTCCATCACCACGGGGTCGCGCGGGTAATGGGTGAGCACGAAGGTCGGAGCGTGATAGGGTGGATTGTCGCCCCACCAGCCCTTCCACAAGTCGTCGGGCCAGTCACCGCGGACCGGGCCGAACATGTTTCGGCCCAGGATGAAGGCGCCGAAGCCGTCCATCGACCGGGTCGCATAGTCGTTGTCGACCCCCTCCGAGCCGCCGTCCTTGCCCAGCATCTTGCGGAACATCCGGGTGCCGAACATCCAGGTGTGCAGTGCCTCGCCGCGCTTCCCGAGCGGGTTCTCTTGGCTCTGGTCCGGCCCAGCGCCGTAGCCGTCGATCGAAAGCGAGAACCCCGAGACGATCACCCTGCTCACGGCCGCCCCCTTCGGTATGCATTCTGCAAGCTGTTGCCCTATAGCGAAACCGTACCTATTCTGCAAGCAGTTTACGGAGACCCGAATGCAGAAACCGATCCGGTCCGGCTGCCCGATCAACCTGACGCTCGAGACGCTCGGCGACCGCTGGAGCCTGATCGTCATCCGCGACATCATGTTCGGGAACCGGCGGCACTATCGCGACCTGCTCAACAATTCAGTGGAAGGCATCGCCTCGAACATCCTGGCCGACCGGCTGCGGAAGCTGGTGGATGCCGGCCTGCTCTCGACGAGCCCCGACCCTGCGCACAAGCAGAAGACGGTCTACAGCCTGACCGAGCCGGCGATCCAGCTGGTGCCGCTGCTCGCCGAGATGGGCGCCTGGGGCCGCCGCTTCACCCCGGCGACGCGGGAACTCTCGATCCGCGCCCGGCTTCTCGAAGAAGGCGGGCCGGCGATGTGGCAGGCGTTCATGGCGGAACTGCGCAGCCTGCACCTCGGCACGGAGCCGCCGCAGCGCTCCGTGATCAGGGAACTGACCGATGCCTACCTGATGGCAGTCGCAGGCGCGGGATAGCACCGACGGCCGATCACGATGCGATACATTGCTCCCTTCCCCTCGTTCCGGGCTTGGCCGGCGCTGCATCCGGACGGTGGCCGATGCTGGCCGCCCGACCGGCCGCTGCTTCGCCCTGTTCGACGTTGAGGTGCGACAGGAACTCCTCTACCACCGGTTCGAGCGGCCGGAGGAGAACGGGCGCGGGATCGCCGTCCCCGCCATGCATCGCGACAATTTCGAGGGAACCGAATGACCCGTTATCGTGGAATCTGGCCCGTCGCACCCACGCCGTTCCACGAGGACGGGGCGCTCGATCTCGACGGCATGAAGCGGGTGCTCGACTGCCTGATCGATCAGGGTGCGGACGGGATCTGCATCCTCGCCAATTTCTCCGAGCAGTTCCTGGTCTCCGACGAGGAGCGCGCGATCCTGACCCGGCTCTGCCTCGAGCACGTCTCGGGCCGGGTGCCGGTCATCGTCACCATCAGCCATTTCGCCACGCAGATCGCGGTCGACCGGGCGCGCTTCGCCAGGGATCTCGGCGCCGATGTCGTGATGATGATGCCGCCCTATCACGGCGCGCTGCTGAAGGGCACGCCGGAGCAGACCTGCGAGCAGTTCCGCGCCGTCGGCGAGGTCGGCATCCCGATCATGGTGCAGGACGCGCCGCTCTCGGGGGTCGAGCTTCCGGTTCCGCTGCTCGTGCGCATGGCGCGCGAGATCGAGGAAGTGCGGCTGTTCAAGATCGAATGCCCGCAGGCCGCGAACAAGCTCCGCGCGCTGATCGCCGAAGGCGGCGATGCCGTCGAGGGGCCGTTCGACGGCGAGGAGGGGATCACGCTTCTCGCCGATCTCGACGCCGGCGCGACCGGGTCGATGACGAGCGGCATGATCGTCGACCGCATCAAGCCGGTCATCGTAAAGCATCTCGCCGGGGACATCGCCGGGGCGACCGAGGCCTATGGCCGCGTCGCCATGGCCATCAACCACGAGAACCGTCAATGCGGCTGGCGGTCGTGCAAGGCGGCGATGGTCGAGGGCGGCGTGATCCGCTCCGAATTCTGCCGCCATCCCATCGCCCCCCTGCACCCCGCCATTCGCCAGCGGCTGATCGACCTGCTGGAGCCGATCGATCCGCTCGTCCTGCGCTGGGGCCGGTAGCACGGGATCCGGTCCGATCACCCAAATCCTTCCGAAGGTCAGGCTGGGCGACCCCCCCCGCCCGCGCGAGGCATGATCGCGGGCTTCCTGGCTGCAGGTCAGGCAGGCACCGGTGGCGCCGGCGGCCGGTGTTCGGCCGAGCGGTTGCGCCATGCAAGATCCGCCCGATCGATTCGGCCCGCGGTCATCGCGCCCGCTCCGGCGCATTGGCAGGGGGGCGTTTCACGATGAAACGCGACTTAAAATATTGTTATTGCAAGGTTTTTTCTGGCGCCGATGACGCGAGGCCAGTTGCACGACACAAAGGGGGCTGGTCGAGGGCGGGAGGATGGATTCCCGAAGATGACGCCCCTGCAAGGATCGTCCCATGTCCCGCCGGACCCTCGCCGCGCTCGCCATCGCCCGGGCCGGCCTCCCCGGAGCGCAGGCCGCACGGCGACTTCGCCGAGGGCGGGCTCCGCATCGGCTTCGACCGGATCGGGCCCCTG
>NZ_DAIUBO010000069.1:0-17464 GCF_036846665.1 Amaricoccus sp.
CCGAGTGAATCACGGTTCGACGAAAACTGACAGGTAAATGCGGGTGCCCAGCTAAAAGTTCAAGCTCTTCACCGCGCATTAGAAAAAACTATCGCGGCCCGACAAGATAGTATAGATGTATATTCTATTACTGATAAGGACAGTGAATCCTACACTTTAGAAGATTCTATGGGCAAGCAACTCCAGTGGGACGTCTATCACATTGAAAACTATTTACTTGATAGTCAATATATAGCGCTAGCTCTAAATGAGATGCTGTCACCCTCTACCAATTTCAATGCTAAATTGGTTGAGCGACATCTTTGTGCCGCTGCAGAGAAAACTAAGCATAGTCTAATCGAGCACGAGATTAGAAAACTGGTGAATGAGAAACTCACAGGATGTTTGAACTTTCAAATCGATCCATCTAGGACGGACTCTGCTGCGGCTCTCCGAGAGGCAATTGATCGATCAGTAAATAGAATAAATACTGCGGCAAATACTGACTATGCGTTGGAAAAATTAATTGAACATGAGCACAACATCGCATTGCGCTTGCAAGGTGATCTAGAAGGGGGAAACTGGAGGCGCACTTTTAAGGGTAGAGATATTCTGAAGGAGTTTACTAGAACACATGGAAAAGGTGTGCGCTATCAACATTTTCGCAATCTCTTGGTGGCTCGAATGAAGGCGGATGGTCATCAACCGGAGGGTATGAAAAGGGTGATCGGCACTGTCTTCAACACGGTCGTCTAATTTACTATTATAATCAAAGGCTTACATTTGGTTGCAACGTGCAACCTCCCCAAAACACCGGTCTACTGCCCCACCACCTCGCCCTCGACCGCAGCACCCTCCCCGGCCGCCTCGGCCTCGGCCGCAGCCGCTTCCGCCTCCAGCGCCCGCTGCGCCTCGATCCGACGCCAGGCCGCCACATTGGCGTTGTGCTGCTCCAGCGTCGCGGCGAAGGCATGGCCGCCGGTGCCGTCGGCGACGAAATAGAACTCCTCCGTCGCGGGCGGATTGGCCGCCGCGGCGATGGCCTCGGGGCCGGGATTGGCGATCGGCCCCGGCGGCAGGCCCTCGATGACATAGGTGTTGTAGGGCGTGGCCGTGGCCAGCTCGCTCGCCTTCAGCCCCCGGCCGAGCGGCCCCTCGCCTCCCGTGATGCCGTAGATCACCGTGGGGTCGGTCTGGAGCCGCATGCCGCGGTTCAGCCGGTTGACGAAGACCGCCGCCACCCGCGGCCGCTCCTCGGCCAGGCCGGTTTCCTTCTCCACGATCGAGGCCAGCGTCAGCAGCTCCTCGGGCGATTTCAGCGGCAGCGCCTTGTCGCGCCCCGCCCAGGCGGTCACCAGGATCTCCTGCTGCCGCGCCTCCATCCGCGCGAGGATGTCGTTGCGGTCGTCGCCCTTCTGGTAGTCGTAGCCCGCCGGCGCCAGCGTGCCCTCGGGCGGGACTTCCGCGATCTCCCCGGTCAGCTCCTCGCGCGCGTTCAGCGCCTCCACCACCTGCCAGCTGGTCCAGCCCTCCGGCACCACGATCTGGCGCAGCACATTGGCGCCCTCGTTCAGGAGCTCGAGGATCTCCTGCATCGAGGCATGCGCGGGGATGTCGTATTCCCCGAAGCGCAGCCCGGCGTCCATGTCGGTATAGCGCGCCGCGATCCGGAAGATCCGCGGATCGGAGATCGCGCCCTTCGCCTCCAGCTCCCGCGTCACGTCGGTCAGGGTCGCACCCCGCGCCACCTCGAACTGCAGCGGCTCCTGCAGCGGCCCGCGGGCGCGGTATTGCGACTGCGCCCAGGTGACGATCCCGAAGAGCACCACCAGCCCGAGGATGAGGAAGGTCAGCGCATTGGCGGCGACATGGCGCATCATGGCCGGCGGCTACTCCACCCGGCGCAGGACGAGCGAGGCGTTGGTGCCGCCGAAGCCGAAGGAATTCGACAGCGCCACGTCGATCGTCCGCTTGACTGCCGCCTTGGGCGCGAGGTCGAGCGGCGTCTCGACGGAAGGATTGTCGAGGTTGAGCGTCGGCGGCGCGACGCCGTCGCGGATCGCCAGCAGGCAGAAGATCGCCTCGACCGCCCCGGCCGCGCCGAGCAGATGCCCGATCGAGGATTTGGTCGAGGACATCGTCGCCCGCCCCGCCGCATCGCCGAGCAGGCGGACCACCGCGTTGAGCTCGATCTCGTCGCCCACCGGCGTCGAGGTGCCATGGGCATTGACGTAGTCCACGTCCCCCGGCGCCAGCCCCGCATCCCTGAGCGCCGCCGTCATCGCCCGGAAGCCGCCGTCGCCGTCCGGCGCCGGCGAGGTGATGTGATAGGCATCCCCCGAAAGCCCGTATCCCGCGACCTCGCCGTAGATGCGCGCGCCGCGCGCCTTGGCATGCTCGAGCTCCTCGAGCACCACCACGCCTGCGCCCTCGCCCATCACGAAGCCGTCGCGGTCGCGGTCGTAAGGACGGCTGCCGCGCTCGGGCTCCTCGTTGAAGCTCGTCGAGAGCGCCTTGCAGGCGGCGAAGCCGGCGATGCCGAGTTCGCAGATCGCCGCCTCCGCGCCGCCGGCGATCATCACCTCCGCATCGCCGTGCTGGATCAGCCGCGCCCCGTCGCCGATGGCATGGGCCCCGGTGGAGCAGGCGGTCACCACCGAATGGTTCGGCCCCTTGAAGCCGTAGCGGATCGAGACCTGCCCCGAGCAGAGATTGATCAGGCTGGCGGGAATGAAGAAGGGCGACACCCGCCGCGGCCCCTTGTCGCGCAGGGTCAGCGTCGTCTCGGCGATGGTCGAGAGCCCGCCGATCCCCGAGCCGATGATCACCCCGGTCCGCAGCCGGTCCGCCTCCGCCTCGGGCATCCAGTCGGCGTCGCGCACCGCCTGCTCGGCGGCGGCCATGGCGTAGAGGATGAAGCGGTCGACCTTGCGGCTCTCCTTCGGCGCCATCCAGTCGTCGGGATTGAAGGTGCCGTTCGACCCGTCGCCCAGGGGAACCTCGCAGGCGATCGAGCAGGCCAGATGCGAGGCGTCGAACCGCGTGATCCGCCCCGCCCCGGAGCGGCCGGCGGTCAGCCGCGACCAGCTCTCCTCGACCCCGCAGGCCAGTGGCGTGACGAGCCCGATCCCGGTGATCACAACGCGCCGCATCGCTTCTCCGATCGCTTGGTCCCAATGCCCGACCGGTTTACCTTGAAGCCCGCGACCCCGACAAGGCCCGATGTCGCCGGCGCCGGGGCAGGCCGCTCGGGGCGCGACATCCCGCCCGTCTCATCCCGACATGCCCACCCGGCGGACGGATCCGCGCGCCATTCGTCCACCGCGGCCGCAACGATCCCGCCAAAGGAAAGGGCGCCCGGCCGCGCCGGACGCCCCTGTCTGATCCTGCGAAGACGGCTTCAGGCGTTCGCGTGGGATTCGATGAATTTCACCGCGTCGCCATAGGTCTGGATCGTCTCGGCCGCGTCGTCGGGGATCTCGATGCCGAATTCCTCCTCGAAGGCCATGACCAGCTCGACCGTGTCGAGGCTGTCGGCGCCGAGATCGTCGATGAAGGAGGCGGTCTCGGTGACCTTGCCTTCATCGACGCTCAGATGGTCGACCACGATCTTCTTCACCCGCTCCGCGATATCGCTCATTGCTTGTCCTCTTGCTGGTCCGGTTCCGGAATGCACATCAGAGCCTGACAGCGCCGGTCCGCTCTTTGTTTACCTTATCAAAAACCGGGAGTCGACGCGTGACCCCCGGCCCAACTTGTTGGCGCTATAGCATAACCGCCGCCGGTGGCAAATGCTATTGCGGTTGCGCCGCCGCTGTCGCGTTTCGATCGCGCCCCCCCCCGATTGCAAGCGCCGCGGACCGCCCCTAACGTCGCGCGATGACAGCGGACCGTCCATTGCTCGGCATTGCCTTCATCCTCGGCTTCTGTGCCGTGGCGCCGGTCGGCGACGCGACGGCCAAGTTCCTCGGCGCGAGCGTGCCGCTCGTCCAGGTGCTGCTCTGCCGCTTCGCCGGGCAGGCGCTGATCCTGTTGCCGGTGGTGGCGCTGACCGGCGGCAGCCTGACGATGCCGGCGCATGTGCTCGGGATCGCCTTCCTGCGCACTCTCCTGCACATCGCCGCCATGGGCGCCTTCTTCACGGCGCTGCGATTCCTGCCCCTGGCCGATGCGACGGCGATCACCTTCGTGCTCCCCTTCATCCTGCTCCTGCTCGGCTGGCTCCTGATGGGCGAGGAGGTCGGGCCGCGCCGCATCGCCGCCTGCGCCGCGGGCTTCGCCGGAACCCTGCTCGTCATCCAGCCGAGCTTCGCGGTGGTCGGCTGGCCGGCGCTCCTGCCGCTCCTCGTCGCCTGTATCTTCGCCGGCTTCATGCTCCTGACCCGGCGCATCGCCAAGGAAACCGACGCGGTCGCGCTCCAGGCGGTCAGCGGGCTCATGGCCACCGCCCTGCTCGTCGCGGGAATCGCCCTCGGCGCGGGCAGCGACCTCGCGATCCTCGAATTCGTGCGCCCGACCCTGCGCGAGGCGCTGCTGCTCGCCGCAGTCGGGGTCTTCGGAACGATCGGGCATCTGCTGCTCACCTGGTCGCTGCGCTTCGCGCCCTCCGCGACCGTCGCGCCGATGCAGTATCTCGAGATCCCCGTCGCCACCTTCGTGGGCTGGGCGGTCTTCGGGGACCTGCCGAACGGCCTCGCCGCGCTCGGGATCGCAGTGACCATGGGCGCGGGGCTCTATATCCTGATGCGCGAGCGCATCGCCGCGCGAAGCCTGCCGGCGAAATGACCGGGCGCGGTCAGATCATCGCCATCCCGCCGTTGACGTGCAGGGTCTGGCCGGTGACATAGGCCGCCTCCGCCGAGGCGAGCCAGGCGACCGCCGCGGCCACCTCCGCGCCGGTGCCCATGCGCCCCGCGGGGATCTGCGCGAGTATCCGCGCCTTCTGCTCGTCGTTGAGGACCTCCGTCATCGCGCTCTCGATGAAGCCCGGCGCCACGCAATTGACCGTGATGCCTCGGCTCGCCACCTCCGCGGCCAGCGCCTTCGACATGCCGATCACGCCCGCCTTTGAGGCGACGTAGTTCGCCTGCCCCGGATTGCCGGTGACGCCCACCACCGAGGAGATGTTGACGATCCGCCCCCAGCGCGCCTTCATCATCCCCCGGAGCACGCCGCGGGAAAGCCGCATGGTGCTGGTCAGGTTGACCTCGATCACCCGCGCCCAATCCTCGTCGGACATGCGCATCATCAGCTGGTCCTTGGTGATCCCGGCGTTGTTGACCAGGATCTCCAGCGAGCCCATCGCTTCCGCCGCCCGCTTGGGCAGCGCCTCCACCGCGGCGGCCTCGCCGAGGTCGCAGGGCAGCACATGCGCCCGTTCCCCCAGCGCCCCGGCCAGTTCCTCCAGCGGCCCGACCCGCGTCCCCGAGAGCGACACCACCGCGCCCTGCGCATGCAGCGCCCGGGCGATCGCCCCGCCGATGCCCCCCGATGCGCCGGTGACCAGCGCCGTCCTGCCCGCGAGATCAAACATCCGTCTCTCCCTCCAGTGCCGCCACATCCGCCGGCGTGCCGACCGCGCGCACCGCGATCTCCCTGTCGATCCGCTTCACCATGCCCGAGAGCGCCTTGCCCGCGCCGATCTCCACGACCTCGGTGACCCCCTGCGCCGCCATCCAGGCGACGCTCTCGCGCCAGCGCACCCGGCCGGTGACCTGCTCGACCAGGAGCCGCCGGATCGCGTCGGGATCGCTGACCGCCTCGGCCCGGACGTTGCAGACAAGCGGCACGATCGGTGCCCGCAGATCGACGCCCGCGAGCGCCTCGGACATCGCCTCCGCCGCCGGCGCCATCAGCGCGCAATGGAAGGGCGCGCTGACCGGCAGCAGCATCGCGCGCTTGGCCCCCTTGGCCTTGGCGATCTCCACCGCCCGGCCCACCGCCGCGGCATGGCCGGAGACCACCACCTGCGCGGGATCGTTGTCGTTCGCCGCGGCGCAGATCTCGCCCGCCGCCGCCTCCGCCGCCAATGCCTCGACCGACGCGAGATCGAGCCCCAGCACCACCGCCATGGCGCCCTCGCCCACCGGCACCGCCTCCTGCATCGCCCGGCCGCGCAGCCGCAGGAGCCGCGCAGCATCCGCCAGCCCGAGCGCCTCCGCGGCACAGAGCGCGGAATATTCGCCCAGCGAATGCCCGGCCACGAAGCGCGCCCGCTCGATGCCGAACCCCACCGAGGCCATCGCCCGCATCGCCGCGATCGAGGTCGCCATCAGCGCCGGCTGGGCATTGGCGGTGAGCGTCAGCTCCGCGATGTCGCCCTCCCAGATCAGCGCCGAGAGCTTCTCGCCCAGCGCCGCATCGACCTCCTCGAAGACCGCCCGGGCCTCGGGGAAGGCCTCCGCGAGCGCGCGGCCCATCCCGACCGCCTGTGCTCCCTGCCCGGGAAAGACGAATGCCCGCTTCATGGCGATCTCCTCGCTCTGCTGCCCTCACACCCTGACTAGCCGCCGTCGCCCGCCCGCGTCCAGCCCCGGCGGCGGCACCCGCGCCTCCCCAGGCGTCCGGAGGAGAATGAGACAACCTGCCGATGCGATTGCCGCCGCCCGGCGAAATCCCCGGCGAGAATCCCGTCGGGGCCCGGCCCTATGCTTCCACCGCCACGATCTCCGCGCCCTCGACGCCCGTCGCCTTCGCGAGCTGCCGCAGCCGCGCCTGCACCGCGTCGCTGTCGGGCACGCTGGCGGGATTGACGACCTCGAGCCGCACCGCATCGGCATCGATGCGCAGCCGCGCATGCTCGAGGATCTCCGGGACGCTGGCGGAGAACCGATGCCCGAGCAGGAGCGCGCGGCCGAGGATTTCGGCCCGCCGGAGCTCGGCCGGACTGAGAAGGTCGCCGACCGCCGCCTTCACCGTCTCGTCTACCTTGCCGTCGTAGCGGGCGAGGATCGCCACGGAGAGGAACGCATGCTCGGCATGCGAGATGCCGATGAAGGGAAACTGCAACAGGCGCTGGAAGCTCTCCTCCGCCCGGACCTTGGCATGGTCCCGCCAGGACATGTCGGTCAGCGAGCAGGCGGCGAGCCGCAGGCGCCGGTCGTTCTGGCTCTCGCCGGGGAAGAGAGCGTCGGTCCACCGGCCAAGCGCCGCGCTGAATTCCGGCACCCGCGCCGTGGGCAGGCCGATCGCCTGCGCGCCTTCCAGCAGCGGATCGCGGTACTGCTCGTCATGGTCGAGCTGCGCATAGAGCCAGCCTTCCCTCAGGCCGCAGGCCGAGAAGACCACGCGCTCCGGCTTGAGGTTCTTCAGCACGCGGGACATCACCATCGCCGCCGCCGGCAGGGTGGCGACCCGCCGGCCCGGAACGTCCGGGAGCGCCGCCACCTCCTCGGGGCTCATCCGCGCGATCCTCTTGGCGAGCGCGCGGGCCTCGCCGGCCACGATGTCATAGCCGTGCACCACGCTGATCGGACAGCCGCTCATCGCGATATGCACCCGGGCGAGCGCACGCCAGCCCCCGCCGACGGCGTAGAACACCGGCTCGGTCAAGAGCGGCGGCAGGCTCTCCTGCAGGATGGCGTCGATCGCCTTCTTGGCACTGTCATAGCCCTCGGCGAGCAAGGCCTTCACCGGCAGCGCCCCGAGCGGCATGCTCGACATGCGCCCGCCCACATGGTCGCCGACGACCTCGGCGACCTCCAGGCTGCCGCCGCCCATGTCGCCCACCAGACCCCTCGGCTGGAAGAACCCCGAAATGACGCCCAGGGCGCTGTAGGTCGCCTCCTCCTCTCCCGAGAGGATCCGGGTCTCGAGCCCGGTCTTCTCGCGGATGGCCTCCACGAGCGCCGCGCCGTTCCGGGCGCGCCGCGTCGCCTCGGTCGCCAGCACGTCGACCCGTCGGACCTTCATCGCCCGGGCGATCGCGTCCAGCCGAACGATGGCGTGCAATGCGCGCGCGATCGCCTCCGCGGAGAGATGGCCTTCCGCATCCATGCCGGCGCCGAGCGCGCAGAGCGACTTCTCGTTGAACCGCGGAAACGGCGCACGGCTCAGATCGTCGTAGACCACCAGGCGGATCGAGTTGGAGCCGATGTCGATGACGCCGTAATGCTCCTGCTCGCGGCCGAGGACACGCTCCGTGTCGATCTCGATCATCCGAAGGTCGGTGACCCTCTGCTTCACGCCGTCAGCCGCCATCGCCCCCTCCTGTTCCGCGAACCCCGATGCCGCGGAAGGCCGCCGCGCCGGATCCCGGTGCATCATAACAGGCATTTCTTTCGGGCCGCATCCGCCAATCCGCAGGAAACGCGCGGGCCGGCCCCGCGCGTGGGGGGTGCATGGGTTGTGCATGGGCCGTGCATTCCGCCGACACCGCGAATCCCGCGCGGGGGGCGCTTGCAATCCGCGCGCCGCTCTGACAGAAGGCCGCGTCCCTCCAGACGCATCCACGCGCCGCCTCTCGTACGGAACCGGAGGGCATGATGGTCCGTTTTGAAGCGCGCAGGCAAACAGGTGACGCATGGCTCTCTACGAGCATGTCTTTATCGCGCGGCAGGATCTGTCGAACGCGCAGGCCGAGGGGCTCATCGAGCATTTCGGCCAGGTTCTCGCCGACAATGGCGGATCGGTGGTCGGCTCCGAATACTGGGGCCTCAAGACGCTGGCCTACAAGATCAACAAGAACCGCAAGGGCCATTACGCCTTCGTGAAGTCCGACGCGCCCGCGCCGGCGGTGCAGGAGATGGAGCGGCTGATGCGGCTCCACGAGGACGTGATGCGCGTGCTGACCATCAAGGTCGACGCCCATGAGGAGGGCCCCTCGGCGGTGGTCCAGTCCCGCAACCAGCGCGACGACCGCGGCCCGCGCCGCCCGCGCCGCGACGACGACAACTAGAGGCAGCAAGCCATGGCAAACAGACCCTTTTTCCGCCGCCGCAAGTCCTGCCCCTTCTCGAGCGACAACTCGCCGAAGATCGACTACAAGGACGTGAAGCTGCTGCAGCGCTACATCTCCGAGCGCGGCAAGATCGTGCCGAGCCGCATCACCGCCGTCTCGTCCAAGAAGCAGCGCGAGCTCGCCCAGGCGATCAAGCGCGCGCGGTTCCTCGCCCTCCTGCCCTACGCCGTGAAGTAAGGAGCGGATCATGGAAGTCGTACTTCTCCAGCGGGTCGCCAAGCTCGGCCAGATGGGCGAGATCGTCCGCGTCAAGGATGGCTACGCCCGCAACTACCTGCTGCCCCAGGGCAAGGCGCTGCGCTCGACGCCGGCCAATCTCGCGCGTTTCGAGACCGAGCGCGCCCAGCTCGAGACCCGCAATCTCGAGCAGAAGGCCGAGGCCGAATCCGTCGCCGCCAAGCTCGGCGGCAAGAGCTTCGTGGTGATTCGCTCCGCCTCGGACGGCGGCGCCCTCTACGGCTCGGTCACCACCCGCGACGTGGCCGATGCCGCCACCGAGGGCGGCTTCAGCCTCGACCGCCGCCAGGTCACCCTCGATCACCCGATCAAGGAGCTCGGCCTGCACAAGCTGACGATCGTGCTGCATCCCGAGGTCGAGGTGACCATCGACGTCAACGTCGCGCGCAGCAAGGAGGAGGCCGAGCTTCAGGCCTCCGGGCGCACGATACAGGAGCTCCAGGCCGAGGCCGATGCCGCGGCCGAATTCGACATCCAGGAGCTCTTCGACGACATCGGCGGCGCGGCCGGCGACGAGGGCGGCCCGGCGGGCATGGAAACCCGCTGAGCGCCCGACCGGCGCGGCAGCAGTGACAGGATCCCGCCGCGGCGATCGCGGCGGAATCGACCGGGCGGCGGTTGCCGACGACCACCGATCGAGCCGCGGCCCGGCGCCGCAGGCCTGCGGCATTCACCCATTCATTTCTCAATCGGCGCCATCGAGTGTCCCCTTCGGCGAAACGGAGGGCTGGACGAAGCTGTCGTTGGACCGGTTCAGGGCCGGCGCCCGAAGAATGCCGGGTGACCATCCGGCGCGACTGGCGGCGGGGGTGTGCGGGCCCGGCGGCTCGGCGCGGCGCCGATGCGGCGGCAGACGAGGATCACCGGCAGGAGGCCGATGGCGACGATCACCAGGCTCGGGACCGCCGCCTGGGCGAGGCGCTCGTCCGCGGCGAGGCGATGGGCCTGCACCGCCAGCGTGTCGAAGTTGAAGGGCCGCATGATCAGCGTCGCGGGCAGTTCCTTCATCACGTCGACGAAGACGATCAGGAGCACGGTGAGCACGCTGCCCTTCAGGATCGGCAGATGCACGCCCGCGAGGATCGCCGGCGGGCTGCGGCCGAGCGTGCGGGCGACCGCGTCGATCCGCGGGCTGATCGTCGCGAGCCCGGCATCGAAGCCGTTGAGCGCGGTCGCCATGAACCGCGCCGCATAGGCCAGCACCAGGAGCCAGATCGAGCCGGTGAAGAGGAGCCCGGTCGCCACCCCGAAGGTCGTGCGCATCCAGGCGTCGAGCGCATTGTCGAGCGCCGCGAAGGGCACCAGCAGCCCCACGGCGATCACGCCGCCCGGCACGGCATAGCCGAGGCCCGCGCCCAGCACGAGCACCCGCGACGCCCGCCCCGGCAGCATGCGGGCGCGAAATCCGATCAGGATGGCGCCGGCTACGGTCACGATCGCCGCCACGCCGGAGAGCGTCAGGGAATTGCCGACGAAGCGCAGGTACTTGGGATCGAGCACGCTCTGCCCCGAGCCCGCCGCCAGTTGCCCGAGCACGATCACCGGCAGCAGGAAGCCGACGAGGACCGGCACGGCGCAGAAGACGCTGGCGAGCCAGGCGGCCGGCCCGCGCAGGGGCTGCCGCTCGAAGTCGCGGATTTCCGCCCCGCGCATGTGGCTGCGCGCCTGCCCGCGCTGGATGCGCTCGATGACCGCGAGCAGGAGCGCGAAGCTCAGCAGGCAGAGCGCGAGCTGCGCGGCCGCGCCGCGGTCGCTCATCGAGAACCACGCCTGGTAGATCCCCGTCGAGAAGGTGCGCACGCTGAAATAGGCGACGGTCCCGTAATCCGCGATCGTCTCCATGATCGCGAGCAGCACGCCTCCGGCGATTGCCGGCCGCGCCATGGGCAGGCTGACCTTCAGGAACGCCCCGGCCGGCCCCTGCCCCAGGGTCCGGGCCGCGAGATAGGCGGTGACCGACTGCCGCCCGAAGGCGGTCCGGGCGAGCAGGTAGACGTAAGGGTAGAGCACGCAGGTCAGCATGAAGGCCGCGCCCGGAAGCGACCGGACATTGGGAAACCAATAGTCGCGCGGCCCCCAGCCGAAGACCGCCCGCAGCCCCGACTGGACCGGCCCGGCATGGGACAGGAGGTCGGTATAGGCATAGGCGAGCACGTAGGCCGGAAAGGCCAGCGGCAGCACGAGCAGCACCTCGAGCGGGGCCGATCCCGGGAAGCGGAACATCGTCACGAGCCAGGCGGTGCCGGTCCCGACCGCGGCGGTCCCCGCCCCCACCAGCAGCACCAGCAGGAGCGTGTTGGCCGCATAGCCCGGCAGCACCGTCGCGACGAGCCCGCGCCAGGTCTCCCAGCTTCCGCCGAACGCCGAGACCGCGGCGGCCAGGATCGGCGCGACGCAGAGGCAGGCCACGGTCCAGGCCAGCCCGTTGAGGATGCGCGTGCCCAAGCTCGGTCCCTTCTCCGGCAGCCCCGCCCGGACCTACCCAACCGGGAGGCCTGCGGCAAGTCCCGGCCCTAGCCGGACGTCACGAGGGTCCAGCCGAGCCCGAGAGCCGCGGTCACCGCCAGGGTGAGCGCCATGCCCGTCCCCAGCCTGAAGACCGCGAAGACCGCCCCCGCCGTCAGGACCAGCGCGGCGAGGTCGAGGGACGACGGGACCGGCAGGTCGAGGCTCAGTCCTAGTCCCGACCAGGGGGCCACTTCGGCGAAGACCACGTGGAGCGCGAACCAGACCGCGAGGTTGAAGATCACCCCCACCACCGCCGCCGTGATCGCCGAGAGCGCCGCGCCGAGGGCGGCGTTGCGGTAGAGCCGCTCCACATGGGGTGCGCCGAGGAAAATCCAGAGGAAGGACGGCAGGAAGGTGACCCAGCTCGCCACCAGCGCGCCCAGGGTGGCGGCGAGCCAGGGGTCGAGCCCGCCCGGGTTCCGGAAGGCCGCGACGAAACCCACGAACTGCACCACCATGATCAGCGGCCCCGGCGTCGTCTCGGCCATGCCCAGCCCGTCGAGCATCTCCCCGGGCTGCAGCCAGCCGTAGTTCTGCACCGCCTCCTGCGCGACATAGGCGAGCACGGCATAGGCGCCGCCGAAGGTGACCACCGCCATCTGGCTGAAGAAGATCGCGAGGCGTGCGAAGACGTTCTCCGGCCCGAGCACCAGCGCGGCCGCCGCGACCGGTCCCAGCCAGAGCAGCGCGATGGCGAGCGGGGCGCCGTAACCGCGCAGTGGCCCTGCGGGCACGGCCGCCACATCGGCGCCGGCCCACGGCGGCGCCCCGTCCCCCTCCACGCCCCGCCCGGTCAGCCATCCGGCGAGCCCGGCCGCGAGGATGATCAGCGGGAACGGGATCCCGAAGAGGAAGATCGCCGCGAAGGCCGCGAAGGCGATCGCCCGGTGCGGCCGGTCGGTCAGCGCCCGGCGGGCGATGCGCAAGAGCGCCTGCAGGACGATCGCCAGCACCGCGGCCTTGAGCCCGAAGAAGAGCCCGGTCACGATCTCGCTCCGGCCGAAGGCGACGTAGAGCGCGCTCAGCGCCAACATCGAGACCAGGCCCGGAAGCACGAAGAGGCTCCCCGCCACGAGGCCGCCGCGCAGCCCGTGCATCAGCCAGCCGAGATAGATCGTCAGCTGATGCGCCTCCGGTCCCGGAAGGAGCATGCAGAAGTTGAGGCCGCGCAGGAAGCGCGCCTCGTCGACCCAGCCCTTCTCCTCGACGATGATCCGGTGCATCACCGCGATCTGGCCCGCCGGCCCGCCGAAGCTCAGCGCCGCGACCCGCGCCCAGGCGCGCAGCGCGTCGGGGAAGGGCACCGCCGCGGAGGCCCCGGCGCCGAGTTCCGGCCCGCTCATGCCGGCGCCGCCGGGATGCCCGGCCCGAGCCGCCGCGCCCGATCGCCGGGGAGCTTGCGGATCTCCAAGCCGGTGAAGACATGCAGCGTGTCGAGGTCGCGGTCCACCACCGCATGATCGGAGACCCGTGCCCCCATCGCCAGATAGCTGCGCAGGAGCGGCGGCATCGCGCGCAGCGCCGCCCGCCGGTCGGGCTGGCCCCGCCGCGGCCGCGGCGCGAGGCGGAGCACGCCCGGCGCCTTGACTCGCGGCCGCCAGCGCCGCGGCGCGACATGCTGCGCCCCGAGCAGCGCGAAGGCATCGGCATAGGGCGCGGCATCGGTGCCACGGAAGCTCGAACAGCCGAAAAGCATCGCCGCCCCGCTTGCGGCGACCCGATGCGCCAGCGCGGCCCAGGCGAGCCGCAGCACATCGGGATCGCGGACCCCCTCCGCCACGCAGAACCGGCCCATCTCGATCATCGGCACCGCGAGCCGCGCAAGCCCCGCGAGGTCGTAGAACTGCGCGGAATAGGATCCGGCCACCTCCCGGCCTTGTGCGAAATGCAGCAGACGGAAGCATGAGAGCAGCCGCCCGCCCGCGACCTCCTCCACCAGCACATGCAGGGCGCGGGCGTCGAATTCGTCGCCGTCGATGCCCTCCGCCTCCGCGCTGCCCTGCGCACGGAACGCGCGGAACCGCAGCCGCTGCGCCGCGCGCAGATCCGCGCCCGGGCCGGCGAAGCGCACCCGCAGCCTGTCATGGGCAAGGCCATCGAGCATCGTCGGTCCAGATGCCTCCCGGTTCGCATCATCGCGCGGTTTCGTGACCGAACCTTGACGGCGCGGCGATCGGCACGACCTTAGGGACCGGGACGCGCAGAGGAGATCCCGCATGGACGGCACATCGAAGAAGATCCGCAAGTCGGACGAGGAATGGCGCAGCCAGCTGTCCGATCTCGCCTTCAGGGTCACGCGCGGGAAGGGCACCGAGCGCCCCTTCACCCATGACGATTTTCCCGAGGCCCCCGGCACCTTCGCCTGCGTCTGCTGCGGCGCGCCGCTCTTCGATGCCGCGGCGAAATTCGACAGCGGCTGCGGCTGGCCGAGCTTCCATTCGCCGATCTCGGGCGCGGCGGTCGAGGAGCATGTGGACGACAGCTGGATCATGCGCCGCACCGAGATCGTCTGCGCCAGCTGCGACGCGCATCTGGGTCATGTCTTTCCCGACGGGCCGGCCCCGACGGGCCAGCGCTATTGCATGAACGGGGTGGCGCTGGATTTCCGGCCGGACCCCGAGGACTGAGCCGCGGAGGGTCCGGCGGCCCTCAGTTCTGGAACTGCTCCGCATCGAGCGTGAGCAGGTTGCCGAAGAGCTGTTCCAGCACGCCCATGCGCCGGCCGCCGGTCTCGGTCGTCCGGGTCGTCAGGTTGACGATCCTTCCGTCCTCGAGCCCGTAGCGCGTCAGGCCCTCGACCACGCCATTGGCGTTGAAATCGACGGCGAGCACGACCCGGTCGATCACCCTGGGCTTGTTGTAGGTGTAGCTCTCGACCGTGCTCTGGACGTAGTACCAGGACGAGTCGCGCAGAAGGCCGCTCGAGGAGGGACGCCCCAGCGCCGCCTCGACGCTCTCGTAGTTCGAAACCCCCGGCGTGACCTGCGCGACATCGGCCTGCGAGGGAACGTAGCCGTGAACCTGGATCGTCGGCGCGCAGGCCGCAACGAGCGCACCGGCGAGCACAAGGGGAGCACCGGCGCGGCGCAGTGATCTCGGGCGCATCTGGTTCCCCGGCCTTCCCTGTTTCCGCTTGCTCCCCTACCCCGCGCATGGTCTAAATTCAAGGAACTTGGGCACCGACGCTCCAGTGACCGGACCCGAAGGACCGATCATGCCCGAACTCGCGACGAAAGCGCCCGACAATCCGGAATTCGCCCGTGTCATCGACCTGGCCGCGATCCGCGACCGGGACGAATTTGCCTTCGACATCCGGCCCGATCCGGCCGAGGCCCGGGCGCTCGCGCGGCTCATGGGCGCGATCTCGCTCAGGCGCATGCGCTTCGCGGGGCGACTCACCCCGGTCGCGCCGAAGGGCTGGCGGCTCGAGGCGCGGCTCGGGGCGACGGTGATTCAGCCCTGCGTGGTGACCCTCGAGCCGGTGACGACCCGGATCGACCAGGACGTCACGCGGCGCTACTTCCCCGCCGCCGGCGAGCGCCCCATCGAGGTCACGGTCGATGCCCGCGAGGACGAGAAGGACGACGAGGTGGAGCCGCTCGGGCCAAGGATCGATCTCGGGCTGGTCGCGACCGAGGCGCTGGCGCTCGCCCTTCCCGCCTATCCCCGCCGCGCCGACGCCGTGCTGCCGCCCGAGGCCGTCGCGGCGCTGGGCGCGTGCGCCGCCGATGAGGCCGAGGCAAAGCCCTTCGCCGCCCTCGCGGCGTTGAAGGACAAGCTGGGCAACAGCTCGTGAGAACCGCGCGAATGGGGCTTGCGCGCGCGCGGGCGATCGCTATCTTCCGCGCTTCGTTTTTCTGGCGCGGGATCGGGTTAGCGGCGTGACACCGCGCGCCGCATCTGCTACCTCGCGCCGGAATGCGACAAGATGATCCGGGCCTTGGCCCGCAGGAGACCGAGGTCGAGACATGGCTGTTCCGAAGAGCAAGGTAACCCGGGCGAAGCGGGGCATGCGCCGCGCCCATGACGCGCTGGTGGCTGCCAATCCCAACGAATGCCCCAATTGCGGCGAATTGCGCCGCCCGCATCACGTCTGCGGAGCTTGCGGGCACTATGACGGTCGCGAGGTCGTCGCGCGCGTCGAAGAGATCGACCTCGACGACGAAGCCGCCTGATCCCGACCTGCGCGAGGTTGGTCCGGAATGACCGCCGAAATATCCCGGACCGATCCGACCGCCCCCCCGACGACGCGCGGGGGCGACATCGTGATCTCGATCGATGCCATGGGCGGCGACCGCGGGGTCGCAGACGTGGTCCGCGGGATGGGCAAGTCGCTGCAGAAGAACCCGCGCCTGCGCTACATCCTCCACGGTGACGGGGCCGAGCTGCATCGAGCCATCCAGGCCCGGAGCCCGCTGGCCGAGCGCACTGACATCCGCCATGCCGAGAGCGTGATCGCGATGGACGAGAAGCCCTCCCGCGCGCTGCGCCGCGGCCAGGGCACCAGCATGTGGAACGCGCTGGAGACCGTGAAATCGGGCGAGAGCTCGGTGGTCATCTCCTGCGGCAATACCGGCGCGCTCATGGCGCTGGCCATGCTGCAGCTGCGCAAGGCCCCCGGCGTCGACCGGCCGGCGATCGCGGTGCTCTGGCCCTCGCACGGCCCCGCCGGCTACAATGTCCTGCTCGATGCCGGCGCCGACGTCCGCGCCGATGCGGGCGATCTTGTCAAGTTCGCACTGATGGGCGCCTCCTATTGCCGCAACGCGCTCGGCGTGCGCCGGCCGCGCGTCGGCCTGCTCAATGTCGGCACAGAGGAGCACAAGGGCCGCCCGGAGCTGCACGAGGCCGCCGAGCTCGTGGCGGCGGCGGGCCCTACGGGCGAATTCGACTACATCGGCTATGTGGAGGGCAGCGACATGCCCTCGGACCGAGTCGACGTGATCGTGACCGACGGCTTCACCGGCAACGTCGCGCTCAAGACCGGCGAAGGCACTGCCCGGATGATCCAGGGCCTGCTGCGCGAGGCCTTCGCCTATTCGTCGCTCTCGCGTATCGGCGCGCTCTTCGCGCTCACCTCGCTCAGGCGGCTCCAGAAGCGCATCGACCCGCGCCGGGTCAACGGCGGCGTCTTCCTGGGGCTGAACGGGACGGTGATCAAGTCGCACGGCAGCGCCGACGCCACCGGAGTCTCGGCGGCGATCAAGCTCGCCTTCGTCCTCGCCGACAGCGGCTTCACCGAGCGGCTCGCGGCGCGCGTCGCCAGCGGCCTCCCAGAACTGCGCAGCGGCGGCGCTCTCGGCGGGGCCGCGACGTGAGCGTGATTCGCGCCGTCCCCCGCGGCACCGGCCACTACCTGCCGGTGCGCGTCGTCGAGAATGCCGAATTCGAGAAGACCCTCGATACGTCGGACGAATGGATCCGCAGCCGCAGCGGAATCGAACGGCGGCATTTCGCCCATGAGGGCGAGAAGACCTCCGACCTCGCCATCGCCGCCGCGCGCGCCGCGCTGCTCGACGCGGGACTCGAGGGCAGCGAGATCGACGCGATCGTCCTCGCCACCGCGACGCCGGATCAGACCTTTCCCTCCACGGCGGTCCGCGTCCAGGACGCCATCGGCATGCGCGGTGGCTTCGCCTTCGACATCCAGGCGGTCTGCGCTGGCTTCGTCTTCGCCCTCGCCCAGGCCGATGCGATGATCCGCACCGGGCTTGCCCGCCGCGTGATGGTGATCGGCGCCGAGACCTTCTCGCGCATCCTCGACTTCACCGACCGCACCAC
>NZ_DAIUBO010000070.1:0-17268 GCF_036846665.1 Amaricoccus sp.
GTGCCGGAGGCACGCCTTCGGCGTGACGGGGCGGGGCGGGCGCTGCCCGGCGGTGGCCGCCGGGCGGGATGGCGGCGCTAGGCGCGCCCGGAACTCAGCCTGGCGGGGTCACGTTGCCAAATCCAATCCCGGCGTCCCGGCCAGTTGCGCCAAGGGATTTTTCTCCTATGTGAACAAACGGCCCTGTCGCCCGACACGGCAGAAGGGGCCTCGCGCCGGGGAGCGCAGATGTCCGACGACCGCCTGAAGACGATCCTCGACGACCGCGATTCGGGTGCGCCGATCAGCCGGATCGTGCGCGCGATGAGCGAATGGGGCGCGCTCTCGGGCGCCGAGATCGCCCGGCGCACCGGGCTTGCTCGGTCTACCGTTTCCGTGGCGCTGTCGAAGCTGCGCGATTCGGGCATCGTGGTGGAGCTGCCCGAGCAGGCGGAGGCGAGCAAGGGCGTCGGGCGCCCGGCGACGCCGCTGGTGCTCAACCCGGAGGCCGGCACCTGCGTGGGCGTGCACCTCGCCCTCGACGAGCTGCGCATCGCCGTGGCGGATGTCGCGCATTCCGTCATCGACGAACAAAGTGTTCCGCTCGGGCGCGACTACGCGCCCGAAGCCGCGGCCGAGGCGGCCCGATCGGCGATCGCGTCCGTCTATGCCGCCCATGGCCTCAGGCCCTCGGGCCTGCTCGGCGTGGGCGTCTCGGTCTCGGGGCCGCTGCGCCCGGACGGAAGGGTGATCCGCGCCTCGATCCTGCCGCGCTGGGCGGGCGTGAACCTGCGCGACGTCTTCGGCCCCGTGTTCGAGCGGCCGGTCTTCGCCGCGAACGAGAGCAATTGCGCGGCCATCGCCGAGATGACCTGGGGCGCGGCCGCGGGCGAGGACGATTTCGTGCTCTTCAAGATCGACGTGGGGCTCGGCGGCGCCCTCGTGCGCGGCGGCACGGTGCTGACCGGCATCGCCGGCGGCGCCGGCGAGTTCGGCCATGTCTCGATCGACCCGCAGGGGCCGCTCTGCCGCTGCGGCAATCGCGGCTGCCTCGAGCTCTATGCCGGCTTCGGCCGACCGCTCGACGAGCTCGCGCGCATCCATGGCCGGCCGCTCGGCATGGAGGACACGATCCTGCTCGCCGAGCAGGGCGATGCCGTGGCGCTCCGGCTCATCGAGGACACCGGCGAGATCGCCGGCCGCGGCCTCGCCATGATCGGCAATATCCTCAACCCGCCGCTGATCCTGGTCACCGGCCGCATGGCGGTCGCCGGCGACCTCCTGCTCGCGCCGCTGGTGCGGGCCTACGAGAAGCACATCCTCATCAAGTCGCACGACCTGCCGGCGAATCTGCGCACCCGCATCAAGTTGGGCCATTTCACCGCGAACGACGCCCTGCTCGGCGCCGTCGGCCTCGTCCTCAAGGGACAGGGCCGCCTCGGCTGAGCCCGCCCCGACTCACTGCACCGCTTCGATCTCGCTCGGTCGCCAGGACTTGTCGAAATACGACGCCAGCGGGCTGTAGAGCCGCAGGACCACGAAGTAGCCCTTCTCGGGATCGGTCTGGATCCAGTTGCCGCGGCCGACGCCGTCGGGCTGCTCGGGTGAGAACCAGACGGTGGTCCTGCCGTCTTCGGCCGCCTCGGCCGCCGGCGACGGGTAGCTCTGGCTGCCGGCACGCGGATACTTCTGCGGCGTGACCAGCATCGAGCGGGTCTGGTTGTCGTAGAGCGTGAACGACCAGAACGCCGCGGCCGGGATGTCCTTGGGCAGCGTCACGTTGTAGGTCTTCGCGCCGTCGAGCCAGTCGCCGTTCGCGTCCTTCGCCGTCTCCAGATACTGCGAGCCGACATGGGTCAGCCGCATCGCCATGGCCGGCGTGATCCCCGTCGCCATGTAGAAGAACGAGGTTCGGGCATCGTTCTTGCGATATCCGGTCGGCGGAAACGGCTTCGCCCCGTCGGCGGTGATCTCGGGGATCGGCGTCTCGAACAGGTAACCCCCGGTGAACAGCGGGATGTACCACTGCGAGTCCTCGTAGTAGTACCAGTCCTCGTCGCGCGGATCGAATCCCAGGGTCCGTCCTGTCGCGTTGGCGAGTGCCACCGCGTCGGTCAGGATCCCCTTCATCCGGTCATCCGGCGCGAAGTCCTGTCCCTTGATGATCCCGATTGCGGCGATGGGTCCCATCAGCTCGGGATCCAGCGTCGTCGCCGGCTCCGACTGCACGAGGCGGTTCAGCATATCGTAGTAGCTGTAGTCGTTGGGCGGGACGGTGTTCATCGCCAGCCCTGTTCCTTCGTGGAACACCGGCGTCTGCGGCGTCGCGTCCTGGGCGAGCTTGATGCCGCCCTCGAGAAACTCGGCGATCGACGTGCCGACGCCGCCCTCGACATAGGGGTAGATCTTCGTGGTCGACTTGATGGTTTCGACGGGCTCCGTGGGGTCATTGTCCTTCAGGAACGAGCGGCCGAGCATGATCACCCGGTTTGTCTTCGAGTGGCCGACATAGAAGCCATCCTCGGGCAGCGGCCCGTCATAGCCGGGTCCGACGAGCAGGTACTTGCCACCCTCGCCACGATCGGGGCCGGGCCGGCCGAAGTCGATGACCCAGCGGAACCACATGTCGTCGAAGGTGCCGAGCGCCTCGGGCGGCGTCTCGACCACCATCGGTCCGTCGGAAAGGTCGACGAAGCCGAGATAATAGACCGTATCGGCGTTGGCGGTCAGGAAGAGCGATGAGGAATCCATCAGCTCGGAGAAGAGCAGGAGCTCGTTGTCCTTGACCCCTGCGGCCTCGAAGCCCTCGAGGAGCGCCTGCATGCTGACGCCCTTGTAGGTGTCGGTGAAGGCGCGGAAGGCGTAGGTGAAGTCGAGGTGGTCGTAGACGGCCGTGGCGGTGTCGTCGCTCGGCGTGCCGTTCGGGAAGTCGAGCGTGCCGATCCGGGTCTCGACGCTCGCGGGCGTGGAGATCGATTGCAGGGCCTCCTCGGAAACCTGGGCGGAGGCGGTGCCGGAGAGCAGCAGCGCGAGCGCGGTTCCGCAGCAGAGGCGACGATCGAGCAGGGTCATGGGCATCCTTTCGGTCGGGCGACGAGAATTTTCGCCGGACGGGTCGTTCCCGCGCCCGGCCGGATGCCGGGTCGGTGCTCTGGGAGAGCCGTGTTCCTGCATAGGTCAAGGCCGGCCGGGCCGCCAGCCCGTTCTCGCGCCGGGCGCTCGCGGCCGGAACGCCCGGGTTTCCCGTTTCGCATCAATCGCCTGACCGCCCGTCAGTGATTGTCGCGCGGCAGCCCCTTCGTCTTGGCGATGCGCTGATAGGCCACCGCCGGTTCCAGCACCGCGCCGGTCTCGAGCTCGCCCACCAGCCCGCGCTGGATCTCCTGCCAGGGCGACTGGCTCTCGGGACAGGCATAGCCGCCCGCGGCCTCCAGCGCCGCCCGCCGGTCGGCGATCTCGGCCTCGTCCACCAGCATGTTCAGCGTGCCCGCGTTGAGGTCGAGCGCGATGCGGTCGCCGCTGCGCACCAGCGCCAGCGCCCCGCCCGAGGCCGCCTCGGGGCTGGCGTTCAGGATCGAGGGCGAGCCGGAGGTGCCCGACTGGCGCCCGTCGCCGACGCAGACGAGCGCGCTCACCCCCTGCTTGAGCAGGTAGTCCGGCGCGCGCATGTTCACCACCTCCGCCCCGCCGGGATAGCCCTTGGGCCCGACGCCGCGGATGAAGAGGATGGTGTTGGCGTCGATGGCGAGCGCAGGATCGTCGATCCTGGCGTGGTATTCCTCCGGCCCGTCGAAGACCACCGCCCGTCCCTCGAAGGCGCCGGGATGGTCGGGATGGCTCAGGTAGCGCTCGCGGAACTCGGGGCTGATCACGCTCATCTTCATCACCGCCGAGTTGAAGATGTTGCCTCTCAGCACCCGGAAGCCGGCGCGCTCCTTGAGCGGCCGGTCGAAGGGGCGGATCACGTTTTCGTCCGCGATCGGCACCCCGCGGTAGTTCTCGCCCACGGTCCTGCCGTTGGCGGTCATCGCCGTCTCGTCGATCAGGCCCTGGGCGATCAGCTGGCCGAAGACCGCCGGCACCCCGCCCGCGTGATAATAATCCTCGCCGAGATATTCGCCGGCGGGCTGCAGGTTTACCAGCAGCGGGATGTCCTCGCCATGGGTCTGCCAGTCCATCAGCGCGAGCTCGACCCCGAGATGGCGCGCGATCGCGGCGAGGTGGATCGGCGCGTTCGAGGAACCGCCGATCGCCGAATTGACCTTGATCGCGTTCAGAAAGGCCGCGCGGGTCATGATGTCCGACGGCTTGAGATCCTCCGCCACCATGCCGACGATGCGCCGCCCGGTGCGCCAGGCCATCTCCTGCCGGTCGCGGTAGGGCGCGGGGATCGCCGCGCCGCCGGGCAGCTGCATGCCCAGCGCCTCGGCGAGGCTGTTCATGGTCGTGGCCGTGCCCATGGTGTTGCAATAGCCGGTCGAGGGCGCCGAGGAGGCCACGAGGTCGAGGAAGCCGGCATAGTCGATCTCGCCGCGCGCCATCATCTCGCGGGCCTTCCAGACGATGGTGCCCGAGCCGGTGCGCTCGCCGCGGAACCAGCCGTTGAGCATCGGCCCGACCGAGAGCGCGATGGCCGGGAGATCGACCGTCGCCGCCGCCATCAGCAGCGCGGGCGTGGTCTTGTCGCAGCCGATGGTCAGCACCACCCCGTCGATGGGATAGCCGTAGAGCACCTCCACGCAGCTGAGATAGGTGAGGTTGCGGTCGAGCGCCGCCGTCGGCCGCTTGCCGGTCTCCTGGATCGGGTGGACCGGAAATTCCAGCGGGATGCCGCCGGCCTCGCGGATGCCGTCGCGCACCCGCCGGGCGAGCTCCACATGGTGGCGGTTGCAGGGCGAGAGATCCGAGCCGGTCTGGGCGATGCCGATGATCGGCTTGCCCGATTGCAGCTCCTCGCGGCTCAGGCCGAAGTTGAGGTAGCGCTCCAGATAGAGCGCCGTCATGTCGGGATTGTCGGGATTGTCGAACCAGGCGCGCGAGCGCAGCTTGGGCGCGGGGGTCTTGCTCATGGATTTCCTCCCTCGGTTGCCTCTATCTATGCGGCGCAAGTCCGGCCGCTGGCAACAGGGCGCCGGGCGCGCCGGTGCGGCCCGATCGGTGCGGGGTCGTCGCATCGACCCGAGATTCGGCCTCGGGCCGCAGCGGGGGCAGGCCGAAGGGCCGTCGGCGGCACATCCCTTCCGGCTGGATCCCGCGGGCAGCGCGGGCGCGATCCGCGGCGCCGCTGCGGGCCGTTCGGGCCACGGCGCGCGCTTGCGGTCGCGAGGCGGCCTTCCCGGGGGGGCGGCGTCAGTTCGACAGCGGCGCGCGGTAGAGGGGCAGGGCGTCGATGCGGGCGGTGATCTCGGCGAGGAGCGCGCGGTATTCCGGGCTGTCGACATCGCCGTAGCGCCGCGCGAATTCCGCCGCATTCATGCCCTCGGGCAGGCCGTCGAGATCGGGCAAGACGTCCGCCTCGCCGGTGATGCGGGCGAGCAGCGCCGGCCAGTCCGCGCGCGGCGTCTCGAGGAAGGCGCGGGCGAACCGCGCCCCGGCGAGGTCGGCGGCGAGATCGTCGAAGCTGAATCCGCTGCCGCCCGCATTGCTGTCCAGGAGCTCCTTGAGCTCGCCCATGCCCAGCGCCGCCTGCTCGGTGCTGGCCGCGTAGAGGCCGGCGGAGACCGCGAAATGCCGCCGCAGATCGACACGGCCGTCCAGCGTCGTGCCGTCGCAACGGTTGCCCTCGCCCAGCATATGCGGCCGCACCCCGACCCCGATCACCGGGCCGAAGCCGTCGTCGCCGCAATAGAGCGTGAAGGCGAAGATCGAGGCCTTGGCCTCGTCCGGCGGCGCGTGTTTCAGCGTCTCGTCAGCCTTGGCGATCACCTGGCGCAGATAGGGCAGCGCGGAGCCGGTCTCGGGCAGGTCGCCGTCCTCGCCCGCGCGATCGAACCACCAGAGGAAGTGATGCACCCGGCCGGTGTCGGTCGGCCCCGCCGCCGCGAGGCGGATGCGCTCGCGCAGGCGCTCGTAGAAGGTGAGCCGGGCGTCGCCCTCGAAGGCGAGGGCGACCGTGACCTGGCCGGGCGACAGGCGCAACGTCTCGATCCCGTCGAGCAGGTATGCCCCCAGGCCGGGTCCCAGGAAGCGGTCGAGGCCGAGACGCAGCGCGAGGATCCCCGCGGCGGGCGGCAGGGGCAGCCCGCCGAGGCGCAGCGAGGTGATGCGCAGGCCGTCTTCGGACGGGGCGAGCACCATGTGGAGACCGATTCCGAGGCCGCGGGGGAGCAGCGGGGCGCCGGCGGCGATGTCGAGCGCCAGCGCCTCTGCCCCGATGTCCGCGCTCGCCACCATGCCCGGCTGGAGGCGTTGCGCCGCGGCGAGTGCTGCGTCGAGCTCCGCGGCGGTGACGGTGATCTCCGCCGTGGCGGCATTGCTGGCCAGCAGGCCGCGCAGCCGCTCGGCGAGATCCCTGGTCAGGGCGGCGGCCCGCGCATCGGGCGGTCCCGCATCCGCGACCGGCGGCCGCGGCCCGAGGATCAGGGCGGCGAGCGCCAGCGGCACGAGCAGCAGCAGCGCCAGCCGCAGGCGGCTGCGGCGCCGGCGGCGCGGCGGTGTCGGCGCGGTATCGGTCGTAATGCTCATCTCACCCGCTGGCATGGCCCGATTCGATCCCCCGGACAAGGGGTTGCCGCCAGGGATCGCAGGGACTGGTTAAGGCCGCTCAGACCAGGACCGGCTCCGCGGTCTGGGCGCCGACGCCGAAGACGCGCTTGTAGCGCTCGATCTGGTCGGGCGGGCCCATGGCCTTGGCCGGGTTGTCCGAGAGCTTGACCGTCGGCCGGCCGTTGGCGCGGACCGCCTTGCACACCAGGCTGAAGGGCGCCAGCCCGTCGTCCGGCGCCAGGCCGCGGAAATCGTTGGTGAGCAGCGTGCCCCAGCCGAAGCCGAGCTTCACCCGGCCGTTGAACCGGGCATAGAGCGCCTCGATCTTCTCCACGTCCAGCCCGTCGGAGAAGATCACCAGCTTCTCGCGCGGATCCTGGCCGCGGCTCTGCCACCAGGCGATCGCGGTCTCGGCGCCTTCCTCGGGCCGCCCCGAATCGATGCGGATCCCGGTCCAGGAGGCCAGCCAGTCCGGCGCGCGTTCGAGGAACCCCCTGGTGCCGTAGGTGTCGGGCAGGATGATGCGCAGGTTGCCGTCGTAATCCTCGTGCCAGTTCTCGAGCACGCGGTAGGGCGCCTCGCGCAGGGCTTCGTCGTCCCCGGCCAGCGCCGCGGCGATCATCGGCAGCTCGTGGGCATTGGTGCCGATCGCCTCGATGTCGCGCCGGAGCGCGATGTGGCAATTGGACGAGCCGGTGAAGTTCGGCCCCAGCCCCTCGATCATCGCCTGCACGCACCAGTCCTGCCAAAGGAAGGAATGCCGCCGCCGGGTGCCGAAATCCGAGATGCGCAGGTCGGGCAGCTTGCGCAGCCGCTCGATCTTCTCCCAGACCCGGGTCATGGCGCGGGCATAGAGCACCTGCAGCTCGAACTTGCCCATGCCGCGCAGCACCGCCCGCCCGCGCAGCTCCATCAGCACCGCGAGCGCGGGAACCTCCCACATCATCACCTCGGCCCAGGAGCCGCGGAAATTCAGCTCGTACTGATCGCCGCGCCGCTCCAGCCGGTATTCCGGCATGCGGAACCGCTCGAGCCAGGCCATGAACTCCGGACCGAACATCGCGCGCTTGCCGTAGAAGGTATTGCCGCGCAGCCAGGTGCTCTCGCCCCGGCTCAGGCGCAGGTCGCGGATATGGTCGAGCTGCGCCCGCAGGTCGGCCTCGTCGATCAGCGCCGCCAGCGGCACCGAGGTGGAACGGTTGATCAGGCTGAATTCCACCTCCACGTCGGCGTGGCGCTGGAACACCGTCTGGCACATCAGGAGCTTGTAGAAGTCGGTGTCGAGCAGCCAGCGCACGATCGGGTCGATCCGCCAGGCGTGGTCGTAGACGCGTTTCGCGATGTCGGACATGGGCCTCAGACCACCAGATCGTCGGCCCGCGCGACGGCGACGCCGCATTCCTGCATCCGCCCGCGGGCGGCCTCGAGCGAGCCGTCGAGGTCGATCCCCCGGCAGGCATCCTCGAGCAGGGTCACCGAGAAGCCGAGCGCCGCGGCGTCGAGCGCGGAATAGGCCACGCAGAAATCCGTCGCGAGCCCGGCCAGCCAGACCGCGGTCACGCCGCGCTCGCGCAGATAGCCGGCGAGCCCGGTCGGGGTCACGTGGTCGTTCTCGAAGAAGGCCGAATAGCTGTCGATCTCCGGCCGGAAACCCTTGCGCAGGATCAGGTCGGCCGGGCCGGTCTCGAGCCCGGGATGGAACGCCGCGCCCTGCGAGCCCTGGACGCAATGCACCGGCCATAGCACCTGGTCTCCATAGGGCATGCGCATGACGGAGAAGGGCTCGGCTCCCGGATGGTTCGCCGCGAAGGAGAGATGCCCCTCCGGATGCCAGTCCTGGGTCAGCACCCGCACCGGAAAGCGGCCCAGGATGCGGTTGACCGGCGCCACGACCGCATCGCCGTCAGCGACGGCGAGCGCCCCGCCCGGGCAGAAATCCATCTGCACGTCGATCACGATCAGCGCGGAACCCGCATCGCCGGGGGACATCCGTCCACCTCCGTTCGACGCCGGGCTGCGCCCCCGGCGCGCCGAGAGTGACAGCGCGCCGGCCGAGATTCAATCGCCGATTCGGCCCCGGTCAGCTCTTGGCGTTCTCGAGCGCCCGGCTCGCGACCTCGCCGCTGAGCTTCACCATGCGGGTCGCCTCGGCGGAATACTGGTCCATCGCGGTCTTGATGAAGCGCTGCTGCACGTCATGCACGTCCTCGAGCGACCGGCAGCGCAGGAGCGCGGTCTGGGCGTCGATGTCGTGGCGGAGGCGCTCGGTGACGAAATCGGCGATCTGCTTCTGGGCCCGGGCGAAGCCCTCCATGACCGTCGATCCCGCGCGCTCGGCGCTCTGGATGCCGCGCTGCTGGGCGGCCGCGAGGTTGGCTGTCGCCGCCTCCGCCGCCCGGAGCCGTTCCTCGGCCTGCTCCTGGAACTTCGCGACGGCGGCCTCCGCGGCGCGGATCCGCTCGGCGGTGGCGTCGCTGACCGCCCGCGAGGCCTTCTCGGTGGCGGCCTCGGCCTGGGAGAGGGTCTCGTCGATATGCGCCTTGAGCTTGCCGGCGGCGGATTCGAGCCGCGCCTCGGCCGCCTTGATCTCGGCGGCGAGCCGCTCCGGCAGGCCCGCGCCCGCGGCCTCGGCCGCCTTGACATTGGTCAGGGCGGCGGCGGAGACGCGCTCGGCGTTGCGCCGCGTCTCGGCCTCGATCGCCTCGAACATGGACTTCAGCCGCGCCTGGATCTCCTCGGCCGCCTTCTCGGCCGCCTTGACGCCGGCGGTGACCTGCTCCGCGGCCAGCCTGGCGGCCTCCTGCGCGGCCTTCACGCTCTCGGCGATCTCGGCCTCGATCCGGGCCGCGGTCTCCGGTGCCGCGGTCTCGTCGGCGGCCGCCGGCTTCGCGGGGGCGGCGGGGCGGGCGGGGCGCGCCGGGGCGCGGCTGCGCGACCGGGGGGTGGCGGGCTTGTCGGACATGGGGGGCTCCTCGGGACGTCTGGATGATTCCCGCGCGGGGTATCCGGGCTTCCGCCCCGGTCGTCAACCCGTGCGCGGCCGATGCGGCGCGATTCGACGCCTTCCGGCTACGGGACCGGCGGCTTCGCGCTTCTCGCGAGCACGTCGCGGCCGATGTCGAGCAGCCGCGCCATCTCCGAGAAATACTGGTCGAAGGCATTGCGCATGAAATCCGCCTGGATTCCGCGCAGGTCGTCGAGGGTGCGGCAGGCCATCAGCGCCTTCTGCGTCTCGATGTCGCGGCGGATGCGCTCGGCGACGAAATCCGCGATCTCGCGCTGGCCCACGGTCAGGCCGTCGAGCAGCGCCTGCCCCGCGATATCCATCCGGTCGAGCGTCTCCTGCTGTTGCGCAGACAACCTGTCGATGATCCGGTCGCTGGAGCGCGCGCTCTTCGCGATCAGATCCGGATGTGGTGAATCGGAGGACATGAAGGGTCTCCTTTCGCAGTGCAGCTGGGAATGGGATCGGAAACGAAGATAGCCCCGATTCCGTTTCCTGGAAATGGCCTCTTGCGAATTTCGGGGACCGAATTCGCGGGCGCCGGTCACTTCTGCGCCGGCACCGCCTGCAGATAGGCCGCGATCGCGGCGCGCTCCCCGGGCTCGAGCATCGCCATGTTCTCCTGGACCGCGACCATGGCGCCGCCGACGGTGTCGAAATCCGGCGTGAATCCGGTCTCGAGGTAATATTCGATGTCGCCGGCCGACCACGCGCCGAGATCCCCGCCCGGGGTGATGTTCGGCACCCGTCCCTCGCCCTCCGCCGCCGGCGCCCCCGCGAGCCAGCGGGAGAAATCGGAGGCCCCGGCGAGGTTGCGCGGGGTATGGCATTCGCCGCAATGCCCCGGCCCCTCGACGAGATACTGCCCGCGCGCCACCGCCGGATCGGCGGCATCGAGCGTCACCGCCGGGGTGTCGGAGAGGAAGGCGAGCTTCCAGAGCCCGAGCCCGCGCCGGAGGTTGAAGGGAAAGCCCAGGTCATGGCCGGGCTGCCGGCCCTCGACCGCGGGCAGGGTGGCGAGAAAGGCCCTGAGATCGGCGATGTCCTGCGGCTCCATCCGGGCATAGGAGGCATAGGGGAAGGCCGGGTAGTAATGCCGGCCCTCCGGCGAGACGCCGCGCAGCATCGCATCGGCGAAATCACCGGCCGACCAGCCGCCGATCCCGTCCTCGGGATGGTTCGAGATGTTCGGGACGACGAAATCCCCGAAGGGCGTCGCGAGCACCAGCCCGCCGCCGAGCTTCAGGCGGTCCTCGCCCTTCGCCCCCTTGGCCGCATGGCAGGATTCGCAGCCCCCCGCCCAGAAGACGGCCTCGCCCCGTCCCGCATCGCCCTCGGGCCAGGCGGCGAGCACCTCCCGCGGCAGGCCGCGCGGCATGGTCGCCACCCAGAGGGCCGCGGCACCGGCGGCGGCGGCCGCTGCCAGGATCGCGAGCAGCCGGCGCATCGTCGCGCCGGATCAGTTCTCGAGGCGGTAGGATTCGTGACAGGTCTTGCAGCTGTCGAAGATCGGTCCCATCGCCGCCTTGAAGGCATCGGCATCGGCGGGGCCATCCTTGCCGGCGATCTCGCGGGCCTTGGCGGCGGCCTCCTGGAATTTCGCGAGCTCGGCCTCGAAGCCGGCCATGTCCTGCCAGATCTTCGGCGAGGCATTGCTGCGCGCGGCATCCTCGCTGCCTTCGGGGAAGTAATCGCCATAGGCGGCCGCGGTCGCGCTCACGGCATAGATCACCGCCTTGCCGACGACCGGGCTATAGGCGAGCTCGCCCTTCATCACCGCGCCCGCGACCCCGGCGGCGGTGCCGTTGTTGTCCATCAGCGCCTGACGGACCGCGATCGGATCCTCCGCGCCCAGGGCCGGAAGCGCCGCGACCGCGGCTGCCGCTATGGCAATGGCAAGGCTCTTCATCATCACTCTCCCTTCTGCTTCCGGCGATGATGACGCGCGCCGCCGCCGCGCCAAGCCGAAGCCGGAACAACTTTTCGCGAGCACCGCGCGGGCCTTCCGGCCGCCGTCATCCTAAACGGCCGTTATCCTAAACTGCGAGAGACTTTTCCCCCGGCCCCCGTGCCGGGATGGCGGAGCGTTAACGGAACCGAAGGGCTTGGCGCGCAGTCTGGCGCCGGGTGACGTGGGGACGATCGATGGGTGCAGAGCTTCTTGAGTTCGCGTTTCACGAGGACGCGGTGCTCGACACGTCCAGGATTCTGGTGTTGCGCCAGTCGCTGGGCGATCAGCGATGTCGCGAGGTGATCGAGGAGGTGGTCTATCACCTCACCGACCGGATGAACCTGCTTCAGGCGGCGCTGGAGCGGGGCGATCCCGCCGAGGCGCAGCTCCTGGCCTCGCGGCTCGCCAGCCTCAGCGAGCAGGTGGGGCTGCCGGATTTCGCCCGCATCTCGCGCGACCTCTGCCAGTGCCTCGACATGGACGACCGGGTGGCGACCGCCGCGGTCGCGGCGCGGCTGGTCCGGCTGAGCGAGGATTCGCTCTTCTCGGTGATGCTCTACGCCGATCAATCGGCCTTGTAGCCGACCCTGCCGCCTCGCTAGTCTCGGGCCCCGATCCCGCGCGAGGCCCGCCATGCCGCTCGTCCCTTCGTCGGATGCCCCGACGATCCCGCTCCGCCTGCTCGAGCCCGAAGGCCTGCCGCGATGGCTGGAGGGGCAGGAACCGCATGTCGCCGCCTGGGTCGCCGCCATGGGCTTCGAGGCCGGCCTCGGCGAGGTGCTTGCGCTCCCCGGTCCCGACGGGAGCCTCGCGGGGGCGCTCCTCGGCTGGGGCACGGCGGGCAAGCGCGCCCGCGACCGCTTCCACCTCGCCGCCGGCGCGGCGCATCTGCCGGCCGGCCGCTATGCGCTCGATGCCGCGGGGCTGGAGATCGACGCCGGGCTCGAGGCCCTGGGCTGGCTGCTCGGCGAATACCGCTTCACCCGCTACCGCGCCGCGCAGGCGAGCCGGATCCGCGAGCTCGTCTGCCCGGAGGGCGTCGATGCCGCGCGGGTGCAGCGTGCCGCCGAGGCCGCGGCGCTCGCCCAGGACCTGATCAACACGCCGGCCCGCGACCTCGGTCCCGAGGCGCTGGAGGCCGCCTTCGCCGATCTCGGCCGGGCGCATGGCGCCGAGGTCCGGGTGGTGCGCGGTATGGCGGCGCTGCGGGAGGGGGGCTTTCCGCTGATCGCCGCGGTCGGGGCCGCCGCCGCCGAGGCCCCGCGCCTGCTCGACATGGTCTGGGGCCGCGAGGGCGCCCCCCGCGTCACGCTGGTCGGCAAGGGCGTCTGCTTCGACACCGGCGGGCTCAACATCAAGCCCGGGGCTTCCATGGGGCTGATGAAGAAGGACATGGGCGGCGCGGCCACGGTGCTCGGGCTCGCGCAGATGATCATGGCGGCGGGGCTCGACCTGCGGCTGCGCGTGCTGGTGCCGGCGGTGGAGAATTCGATCTCCGGCCCGGCGATGCGGCCGGGCGACATCCTGAGAAGCCGCAAGGGCGTGAGCGTCGAGGTCAACAACACCGATGCCGAGGGCCGGCTGGTGCTGGCCGATGCGCTGGCGCTCGCCGACGAGGAGGCGCCGGGGCTGATCGTGAGCCTCGCGACCCTGACCGGGGCCGCGCGGGTGGCGATGGGGCCGGACGTGCCGCCCTTCTTCACTGACGACGAGGCGCTGGCCGCCGACCTCGCCGCCGCCGCGGTCCGCGTCGCCGATCCGCTCTGGCGCCTGCCGTTCTGGGCGCCCTACGAGGGGCTGATCGAGCCCGGCATCGCCGATCTCGACAATGCGCCCTCGGGCGGCATGGCCGGCGCGATCACGGCGGGGCTCTTCCTGCGCCGCTTCGTGGAGCGCGCCGGCAGCTATCTCCACGCCGACATCTACGGCTGGACGCCGCAGGCGAAGCCCGCCCGGCCCAAGGGCGCAGCCTTCCAGGCGGCGCGGGCGATCTTCGAGATTCTGGAGACGCGCGCGTGAACGACCCGTACCGTTTCCCCGGCCGCCTTGTGCCGGCGCGGCCGGATCTCGCGGCGCGGCATCTCGAAGGCCGCGTCCGGGCCGAGCGCTACGCCGAGGGCCAAGCGCGGCAGGTGGTCGCGGCGGTGCTCGACCTGACGCTCGCGCCCGAGCCCGGCGCCTCGCTCGGCACGCAGCTGCTGCACGGCGAGCCCTTCACCCTCTACGAAACGCGTCCCGACGGCCTGGCCTGGGGCCAGTCGGGCATCGACGGCTATGTCGGCTACGTCGCCGCCGCGGGGCTCGGCCCGGCGGAGCCGGCGGGGCAGCGCGTCACCGCGCTCTGGAGCCATGTCTATTCCCGGCCCGCGGTCCGGGCGCGGGTGACCGCCGAGCTGCCGCTCGGCGCCGAGATCCGGGTCGCCGCCACCGAAGACGGCTTCGCCCGGCTCGCGGGGGGCGGCTTCGTGCCGCTCCAGCATCTCGCCCCGATCCCGGGCGATGTGGTCGACCACGCGGCGCGGTTTGTCGGGGTGCCCTATCTCTGGGGCGGGCGCAGCGCCCGCGGCCTCGACTGCTCGGCGCTGGTCCAGCTCGCCTGCATGGCCGCGGGCCTCGCCGCACCCCGCGACACCGACATGCAGGCGGAATGGCTCGGCGAGGCGCTGCCGGCGGAGGTCCCGCTGCGCCGCGGCGACCTGGTGTTCTGGGACGGGCATGTGGGGATCATGCGCGATGCCGGGACGCTGATCCACGCCAACGGCCATCACATGGCCGTCGCGACCGAGCCCTTCCTGCCCGCGACGGCCCGGATCGAGGCCGCGGGCGGCGGCCCGGTCACGATGCGGCGGCGGCTGCCGGCGCCGGCCGGCCGCTGACACGCACCCGGATCGTTGCTTCGGACCGGTGCCCGTCTACCGTGGCGCCGTCGCCTTCTCTTCGCGGGTTTGGCAAGGACAAATCCGCGCGCGCCTGCCTGCCCCCGGCGGGCGCGACAGGCGCGCCCGCCCACTCAGGCGCGCGCGGATTACCAACCGGCGGTGAAACCCGACCCCCCTCGACCTCCGCGCTCGCGCGCTGCGGCCGACGAACCGGCGCGAGGCGGTGCCTCGCTGGCGCCGGTTCGCGCTGGCCGCAGGCCGGTCCATTCGACCCGAGTTCGTTTGACACGGGCGCCGGCCGAACCCTTCGGGAAGAAGGAGCGCTTCAGCCCTTCTTCAGCACCCGCCGCCCGAGCAGCTCGGCGATCTGCACCGCGTTGAGCGCGGCCCCCTTGCGCAGGTTGTCGGAAACCACCCAGAGGAGCAGGCCGTTGTCGATGGTCGGGTCCTGGCGGATGCGGCTGACATAGGTCGCATATTCGCCGACGCAGTCGATCGGGGTGATGTAGCCGCCCGGCTCGCGCTTGTCGACGACCAGCACGCCCGGCGCCTCGCGCAGGATCTCGCGCGCCTCCTCCTCGTCGAGGAAATCCTCGAACTCGATGCTGACGGCTTCGGAATGGCCGACGAAGACCGGGACGCGCACGCAGGTCGCCACGACCTTGATCCCAGGATCGACGATCTTCTTGGTCTCGGCGACCATCTTCCACTCCTCGCGGGTGAAGCCGTCCTCCATGAAGCTGTCGATATGCGGGATGACGTTGAAGGCGATCTGCTTGGGATAGACCTTCGGCTCGACCTCCTGGCCGGGCACGTAGATGCCCTTGGTCTGGTTCCAGAGCTCGTCCATAGCCTCCTTGCCGGTGCCCGAGACCGACTGATAGGTGGAAACGACGACCCGCTTGATCCGCGCCCGGTCGTGCAGCGGCTTCAGCGCCACCACCATCTGCGCGGTGGAGCAGTTCGGATTGGCGATGATGTGCTTCCTGGCATAGCCCTCGACCGCGTCGGGGTTCACCTCCGGCACGATCAGCGGCACCTCCGGGTCGTAGCGGTAGAGCGAGGAATTGTCGATCACCACGCAGCCGGCCTTCGCGGCGACGGGCGCGTATTTCTTCGTCGCATCCGAGCCGATGGCGAAGAAGGCGATGTCCCAGCCGGCGAAGTCGAAGCCCTCGAGATCCAGGGTCCGGAGCGTCTTCTCCCCGAAGGAGCATTCGCTCCCGAGCGACTTCCGCGAGGCCAGCGCCACGATCTCGTCGACGGGAAATTCCCGCTCGGCGAGGATGTTCAGCATTTCCCGGCCCACGTTCCCCGTGGCGCCGACGACCGCGACGCGATAGCCCATGGCTCTTCTCCAGATTGGCCGGGGCCGTTTGCCGCGTTTCGCGGCGAATGTAAACCGGCGCCCCGCCCGGAGATTCCGTTTCCGCGCGACCGGGCCGGGGCGTAGGATGGAGGCTTCCGGGCGAGGCGTTCGACATGACCATGTACCACGCGGAGAACCGCGCCCTGCAGGACGCCTTCGGCTCGCGCGCCCTCGCCGACCGGCTGGAATCGCGGCTGCGCCGCGCGGCCTTCACCGAGGAGGATGCCGCCTTCGTCGCCTCCCTGCGCTTCTTCTTCCTCGCGACCGCGAGCGCCGAGGGGCGGCCGGACTGCTCGTTCAAGGGCGGCGATCCCGGCTTCGTGCGCGTGCTCGCGCCCGACCTGCTGGTCTTCCCCGACTACGACGGCAACGGCATGTTCAAGAGCCTCGGCAATATCCGCGCCAATCCGCATGTCGGGCTCTTGTTCATCGCCATGGAGGAGCGGCCCAAGCGGCTGCGCGTGAACGGCCGGGCCGAGGTCGCGCTCGACGACCCGCTCCTGCCGCGCATCGAGGGGGCGCAGGCGCTGGTGCGGGTCACGCCGCTCGACATCTTCCCCAATTGCCCGCGCAACATCCCGCGCCTGCAGATGGTCGAGGACTCGCCCTATGTGCCGCGCTGCGGCCTCGACCGCGTGGAGCCGGCCTGGAAGGATTACGAGATCTTCGCCGATGTCGTGCCGCCGCGGCGCGCCTGACCGCGCCGCCACCCGGCCCCGGCGCCGGCCCTAGAGATCCTTCACGAGCCGCAGCGCGTCGTAGATCGCGGCATGGGTGTTGCGCGCCGCCACCGCGTCGCCGATGCGGAAGAGCTGGAACCGGCCTTCGGGATTGCGCAAGACCGCCTGCGGCCGGCCCGCCACCAGCGCCTCGTAATCCACCTCGCCGCGGTTCGACGAGGCCTCCTTGAGTTCGAAATAGACATCGTCGAGCGGCCGCGTGCCGTGGTTCACCACCACCTGGTCGACCCGCCGCTCGCGCGTCACGCCGCCGTAGTCGCTGCCGATGATGGCGAGGAGCTCGTTGCCGTCGCGCCGCACGGCCTCGAGGCGCCAGGTGACGGTGAAGGTGACGTCGCGCTTCTGGAGCTCGCGCATCGAGGGCGTCAGCGACATCGCCATCACCTCCGGCGCGAAGCTGCGGTCGCGGGTCATGATCTCGACCCGCGCGCCGGTTGCCGCGATCTTCTCCGCCGCCTGCAGCGCCGCATAATCGCCGGCATCGTCGTAGATCAGCACGTTCGAGCCCGGCTGCGCATCGCCCGAGAGGATGTCCCAGGCGGAGACGACGAGCCCGTCGCCCTCGGCCAGCACCTCGGTATGCGGCAGCCCGCCGGTGGCGACGATCACCACTTCCGGGTCGGCGGCCAGCACCGCCTCGC